>JALGZU010000028.1 GCA_025774735.1 candidate division LCP-89 bacterium
CGACGCTTCCTATCCGGATAATGAGCGGGGCCTGTTGGAAGCGCTGATTCGCTGGCCGGAACTGCGGGCGGCGACCTTCTCCGAGATATCTTCCGAGGATTTCAAACACGAACAACTTCGCCGGGTCGCCTTTCTGCTCGAAGACGCCTGGGTCAAGGGTGAAGAGCCCACCGGGGAAGAGCTTATCCGTGAAGACACTCCTATAGAAGATGCCCGCTTCATCTCTTCTGCTCTGTCGCAGATGGAATCGCTCTCGAAGCCAGGCGTCGATCCTTTTGCCAAGCGGCGTTACGACGATTTCTTCTACGCTCAGGATTGCTTACGCGCGCTTTTAATCTCGAAATTGAACCGGGACGATCAGAACTTGAAGGCGGAGCTTTTGAAGAAGCCGGCCATCGAGCGCGTCCTGGAGATCCAGGGTGAAATCAAGGCGATCAAGGAACAGCAAAAGGCAATCAGCGAGAAGAAATTCTGGCCTCTGCCCCCCCACCCCAGCATGGACTTCCCGGAGAAAGCTGAGAACGAGAAGTCCGGCCAGCCGGCCGGTTAGAGTCAGGACGATTGCAATTAACATCCGAGAGGATCTAAATATCATGAAGATGGATAGAATGCGCAGCACGACCATCGTGGCGGCGAGGTTGAAGGGCAAGGCCGCCATAGCCGGCGACGGGCAGTTGACGTACGGAGAAGTCATCCTGAAGCACGGCGGCAACAAGCTCCGACGATTAGGCGGCGGCAAGGTGCTGATCGGCTTCGCCGGGACGGCCGCCGATGCCCTCGCTCTTTTCGAAAAGTTCGAAGGCTACATCGAGGCGCACCCGGCCGACCTGCGCCGAGCTGCAGTGGAGTTAGCCAAGGAGTGGCGCACGGACAAGTATCTGCGAAACCTGGAAGCCGTGATGGCGGTTGTAGATAAGAAGACGATCCTCATGGTCAGCGGCACGGGGGAAGTGGTCGAGCCGGACGACGGCATTCTGGCCATCGGTTCCGGTGCGCCGGAAGCGCTGGGAGCGGCCCGGGCGCTGGCGAAGCACACCAGGATGTCGGTCAAAGAGATCGTCACGGAAGCGCTGCACATCGCGTCATCCATCTGTATATACACCAACGACCAGATCACGGTCGAGGAGCTATAAGATTGAACAACAATAAATCGCTGACGCCGACTCAGATCGTCAAAATCGTTGGCGTCGGCAGCAGGTCGAGGGGGAGCTGCGCGAGGAGATCCTGCCCAACAACATCATCATGATCGGGCCGACTGGGGTGGGCAAAACCGAGATCGCCCGGCGGCTTGCGGGATTAGCCAGGGCACCGTTTCTTAAGATCGAAGCGTCCAAGTTCACCGAAGTGGGCTACGTGGGTCGCGACGTGGAGTCGATGATCCGCGACCTGGTGGACATCGCCGTCTCCAAGGTTAAGGCGGAAGCGGCTCACAAGGTTCAACCCTCCGCTGAGGCCGCAGCCGAGGAGAAGCTGCTGGATCTGTTGCTGCCATTGCCCGAAATCAACTCCGACGACGATCCGCCCACGCTGGCCGATACGACACCCGCCGTAGTGCACGCCCGGTCGGAACTGCGACAGAAGCGCGAACGCACCCGCGACAAAATGCGGACTAAGCTGAAGTCCGGCATCCTGGAGGACAAGACGGTCGAGCTGGACGTCTCCGAGGACAGCCTGAGCATGATGCAGATTTTCAGCCCGGTGGGGATCGAGGAGATGGGCCTGAACATCCAGGACCTCTTCGGCGGCATCATGCCCAAGAAGCGCAAGAAACGCAAGACTTTCCAAGCTGATCGACATGGACAAGGTCATCACCGATGCGATCGACCGGACAGAGAACCTTGGCATCGTCTTCGTGGACGAATTGGACAAGATCGCCGGTAACGGGGGCGGCGGCGCCGGGCCGGACGTAAGCCGGGAGGGCGTGCAGCGGGACATTCTGCCCGTCATCGAGGGCACGAGCGTGGTGACCAAGTACGGCATCGTCAAGACCGATCACATTCTCTTCATCGCCGCGGGGGCGTTTCACGCCTCGAAGCCGTCCGACCTGATTCCCGAACTTCAGGGGCGGTTCCCCATCCGGGTGGAACTGGACGCACTTGGGTCCAGGGAATTCGTGCGCATCCTGACCGAACCGCGCAACGCGCTGGTCAAACAGTACACCGAGCTGCTGAAATCGGAGGGGGTGAAACTGAGCTTCACGCGCGACGCCATACGCGAGGTTGCACTGATCGCCGACCGGGTCAACCGCAGCATGGAGAACATCGGAGCGCGGCGGCTGCACACGGTCTTGACCACGCTCTTAGAAGACCTGCTCTTCATGCTCCCGAAAAAGGGCGTGAAGGAGATCGAAATCGACAAGAAACAGGTGAAGAAGAGCCTGGACAAGATCCTGGACGACGAGGATCTGTCGAGGTATATTTTGTAGTGTAAAGAGACTGATGAGAATTGTAAAGGCGGCCGTACAGGTCGCCTTTGTTATGCTAGCTAAGTAATATCGTCAATTGAAATATATTTTACAGATATCATTTTATCTCTTGACTTAGTTGATTTTAAAAGCTATATTACGGGAGATTTATCAATCCTGCATATGATCGGCTGACACCTGTGATTTGACGACGATACGGGCTTGACCTGCTCTGGGGTGTGGGTCACCTTGCCGGGACAGATTAAAAGCCTGCTTGACGAAGGCACAGTTGGATTCATGCTCTGAGGAAACGTGGATCCGGTTGTGCCTTTTTGTCTATTTGAATGCTGAATAGCTTTGAAAATAATAAATTTGAGCATAAAATGAAGAAGCTATCGCTACTAAGTTTGGCAGCCATCATCCTGGCTGCGAATCCCATACCTGCTCCGTGCCAGAGCTGGAACGTGGAACTCTTGGGATCTATGTTTAACTTCTGGGAAACCGCAGAAGAGGTCGCAGTACAGGGAGACTACGCGTACGTGTACACCGGCGATACCGGTTTCAGTATTCTAAACATTTCAGATCCGGAAAATCCAAGCGAAGAAGGCACATGGATTACAGCGTGGTCTCCGAATGATATTGTCATTTCCGGGAATTACATGTATGTAGCTGCTGGAGGTTCCGGCCTCCGGGTCGTAGATATATCCACTCCGGTCGATCCCCGCGAATTGGGATGGTGCAATCTGACAGAAGAGCCTGTAGGATTAACTGTTACTGATGGTTATGCTTATATAGCATGTTGTACCGATTTTGACAGCAGCGGTTTTGGTGTGGTTGACATCTCCGATCTACTAAATCCCATTGAGACGAGCTTTTTAAGTTTACCAATGTTTGTCTACAACGTTGCCATTTCAGGGGATTATGCTTATGTAGCCAACTCTGGATCTGGACTTCAGGTGATAGATATCTCCGATCCTTTTAACCCTTATGTCACGGGTAATCTACCGGCTCTTCCATACCACAATTTTATGGATGTTGCTGTTTCCGGAGATTATGCCCACATTGCCTGGAGTGCCTGGGGAAGTTATGGGGGTCTCCTCGTTGCCGATATCTCCGATCCATACAATCCTTTTGAAGTAGATACTTGCTGGATTGGAGCGGGGTCAGCAATCTCTATAAACGAATCCTACGCCTATCTGCTGAGCAGTGACCTTCACATCATTGATATTTCCGACCCTGCTTCGCCTGTTCCTATAGGTCTTTACGTAGTAACCAATTCTATTGGAGATTTCACCCTTCTCAACGAATATGCTTTCATCACAGAATACTTTGGCAATGGACCTCAAGACTGCGCTTTTCATGTTGTAAATGTGACCGACCCTTACAGTCCTACGACAACCGGCAGTTACGTTTCCGATGGTTCAGTAGATGGAATAGTGGTTGTCAATGATTATGCTTATCTGTGCGGGTCGAGCTGGCCTGCAACCAACGATCCCGAAAAGTTTTGGGTGATCGATGTTTCAGATCCGGCATCCCCTCTTGAAATAGGGAGCCTTCAGACGCCCGGTGAAGCAGAGGATCTCGCCGTTGACGGAAACTACGCCTATGTTGCGGATGGTGGGTCTGGCTTGCGGGTGATAGACATATCCGATCCTGCAAATCCCGTTGAAGTGGGTTCTATCGCTCCGATGTACAACGCGAAAGCAGTAGCCGTTTCGTGGAATCTCGCCTGTGTTGCTGATTATGGTCTAAGAGTAATCATTGTTGCCGATCCTGCAAATCCCATAGAAGTAGGCTATTTAAACATTTCCCCCTACACTGAGGATGTCGCTTTTTCAGGACCTTATGCCTACCTGACGGATAATGCTACGGGATTGTTAGTGATAAGTATAGCAAATCCTGCGTCTCCTGTCATAGTCGGAACTTGGACTGTTCCACTGCCTTATGAAGATGCCTGTGGCGTTGATGTGTCAGGGGATTATGCATACGTCACAACCGAAGGCGGAGGAGGATCAGGTCATCTGCGGATTTTAGATATATCAGATCCTGCTAATCCTTCTGAAGTAGGCGCATACAGTTTAGGCTGGGCATACGGAGTCTCCGTCTCTGGAGAATTCGCGTATGTCGCCACCTATACCGGTCTTCATGTTATAAATGTCTCGGATCCCACAAATCCCTATGAAGTCGGCTATTATTTAATTCCGGGCAGCTACCAAGATGTTGCGGTTTCGGGTGATCTCGCTTATGTAGCCGACTTATTTTACTTCGCAATTTTTGACTGCGCTGATGCAATAGCAGATCCGCCGCTAACAGTCGCTTTAACCCCTGAGCCCCCCACTTCCATTCCAGGCGGCGGCGGTTCGTTCGATTTTAACATAGCCGTTGAAAACCACACGAGTGATCCTTTGGAATTCGACTTATGGACAATAATCCAACTACCCGGTTTCGGAGAAGTGGAAGTGTTGAATGTCCCTGATATTACAATAGCCGCTGATACGACCATCGACCGAGACCGCACGCAGGAAGTTCCTGGTTCCGCACCACCGGGGACATACACCTATTACGCATACGTTGGAGATTATCCCTGGCACGCAATCGACTACGATTCTTTCACTTTCACCAAGGGTTACTCCGATCAGGGCGGTTCCCTCGGTTCGCCGTCGGACTGGCCCAGCACGGGCGAAGGATTTGAGGATTTGATAAACGAATCTGAATTTGAGATCCCCAATGATATTGCTCTCTTAGGCAGTTACCCCAATCCCTTTAATCCCACCACCACCATATTATTCTCCCTGCCCGACGCGGGGAAAATCAATCTGAGCATCTATGACATTTCCGGTCGGTTAGTAGCAAAGCTCGCCAACGGCTGGCGGGATGCGGGGGTTCATGAAGTCACTTTCGATGGATCGGGCTTGGTGTCGGGGGTCTACATCTACAGGCTCATCGCCGGACAGTACGAAGCCAACGGGAAGATGGTGGTGATGAAATAGGCACGAGCGGCAGGATAAGGATTACGAGTCGTAGAGGCGGGGTCCCCCTGCCCCCAGAGTTTTCGGGTGAACAAAAACAGCCGCTGTGCAGCGGCTGTTTTTATATAAAAAACGGAAATTGCTATTTCGAATCGGGGGCGGCGGCGTCGGGGATCAGCTTGGCGATAAGGTCCTTCATCTGCCAGAACATGTAGGGTTTTTCGAGGAAACCGTCGGCGCGCTCCTCCTGCATCTGGATTTCCGCCTGGGAGAGTGGCACTCCGCTGATCAGGACGACGGGGGCAGGATTGTCGCTCCCCGGGGCAGGATTGTCGCTCCCCTTGATCTTTTCGACCAGTTCCACACCGGTCATTTCGGGCATGAAGATGTCGGCGATGACCAGGCTGGGTTGCTGCTCCTGGAAGATCTTCCAGCCTTCGAGGCCGTCGGTGGCGTGAAAGATCTCGAAGTCCATATTGTCCAAATAATCATCGAGGATGGTCCGTATGGTGGGATCGTCATCCACGACCAGGATTTTGCGTTTCATAAAGAGAGTCCCTTCGTATTACGGGTGATCCTCCACACTATCCGCCCAATAGTGAGGGAGTTCATGGAACGCGAAAGTGTGGGTCCAGTGAACCCAAAATAGGGAATTATTACGCGGAATTCAATTTGAATCGAAAGATTGTGACCCCCAGGGGACTCGAACCCCTGTTGCAGGGTCGAAAACCCTGAGTCCTAACCACTAGACGAGGGGGCCTTGTAAACCGTTTTTTAATCAAGTAATATAATTAAGGGGGAGAAAAAATCCAAACAGATTTTATTGAAATAGACATCAAATGTCATTGAAAAGAAGAGCATCGCCGTCATCGGTGCAAATTTTGGAAAAATCCCTACCTAAACAGCGACTGATAAGGTCTACCTTCGTTCACGCTATAATTACGATGACAAGCCGGGAAGGTTAGGCGATTTTTCAAGAAAATTTCAAACTTTATAAAAGCTATTGCTTTTGGGCCGATTATTTGTTATATTAAGGTTTGACACTCCATTTATACAAGGCCTCTATCATGAAAAGGTTGCTTTTCTTTCTTGCGGTGTGTCTGCTGGTAACCACGGTTTTTTTCAGAATGAGCTCTGCGGTGCAGTACGAGCCGCCCATCAATATCGTCTTCATGGTGCACGTCGAACCGATGGACTTTCCGGGCGACTACGAAACCAGGATCGCCTTTCTCGAATGGCTGCAGCAGGAAGCCCAGAGCCGCCCCAATCCATTCAAGCTGACCATCCTGATGAACGGGGATTTCGCCGAATATGCCTATTTCAACGGCGACCAGCAGTTCTTTTCGCAACTGGAAACCGACGGACACGAACTGGGGACGCATGCTCACTCGATCATCCAGGTCGCCCCGTTTAGCTGGTTTGACCTTTCCGAGCTGACATACCGCTACGGTATTCCCGTCTATAACGATACCCTATCCCAACAACTCTGGTGGGATGCGAAACACTGGGCTGATTCTCTGACGACGGCCAACCGTTCGATCTGCGCAGGTTCTTTCCTTTGCAGCACGGAAGGTCAGTTGATAACGGCTAACGGTTTCCTGTGCTCACCCGGCAGCCGATCCGAAAAATGCCTGGATTACACCGGCCATCTGATGCGCCACCCGTTCCGTCCCGGCTCCGACAACCGACTGGGGTACGAACTGGAGGAGAACCTCTCCAGCCCCTTCATCTACATCGATCATTACGCCCAGATCGGAAACAGCAACGCCCACGGTTATAATTGCACCGCCGTTGGGCTTATGAACGCCTTCGCGGACTGCTACCAGGACTGGGTCAGCGCCGAGATGACCCAGGGGGACTCGCTGGAATACAAGGTCTGGACGTTCGGCTTCCTGACGCACCTCTGGCTCTACTCGCCCTACTACGAGGAACAGATAACTCTTTTTCTGGATTACCTCGAATCCTATTACGTCGGTCAATACACTCCGCGGGGCAACCTGATTGCCCGGTACGCCACCTGCAGCGAAGTGGCCGACGAGCTCATCACCTGGGAAGGATCTCATCCAGGAGAATCGTCATTTTCGTACGTCCACTCTTATCCTGAGGTTCCACTGGTTAACGAAGCGATGATCGTCCCGGAAGATTCGCTGAACGGGTCCGAATGGATTGAATTTTACAATCCTACTGACCAGTGGATCGACATTTCCGGCTATAAGATCAGCGACGGCCAGCTCAACGTGACGAACTACTGGCGCTTTCCTCCACAGTGCTTCCTGGGACCGCGTGAACACCTAGTTGCAGTTGGTAACGGCAGTTTCTTCTGGGATCGATATGGTTTCCGCCCGGATTTCGAAGTCGCCGGCAACACGGGCGCCCGGCCGCTTTATACCGAGGGCTATTATACTCTGCACGACGACCGGGACGGCTGCATGCTGGTGAATACTGATCAGACCCCCCCGAAAACGAACACGGCGATCGCTGACGGGCTCTCCTGGGGCGAGGATTACGTGGCGGGATTCACGCTGCCGCAGCCGACTGTAGGGCAGACGTACGGCCGGGACGCCAATTCGACCGACACGGGTTTCGCCGACGATTGGTCGCTGAATGGCGGAGCATCCTCACCGACTCCGCGAGGTGCCAACAGTCCGGCTTATTTCGGTCCCGAAATTTTCGCCCGCGTCGATCCCGTTTCGATACCCTCGCAGGTTGATCCCTGGGGGGGCAACGTCCTGTTTACTATCACTCTGGGGAATGAGTATTCCAGCGTTCGGCCAATCGATGCCTGGACGGACGTCGTGCTGCCCAGTGGAAGTGTCTACGGACCGTTACTACTGAGAGAAAACCGGAATTTGGCGGCGCAGGATTCCTTCAGCCTCAATCTCAGCCAGTACGTTCCCGCCGGTGCGCCTACGGGATATTATCGTTTCAATTTCAGCATAGGGGATTACCCATCCGAAGTGATCTCATCAGGTTACTTTTACTTCGAAAAGCTGGGCTCTGCTGACGGCGCTGAAGCTCAATGGCCCGAACCGGATTTTGCGGAACTCGACGCGAGACTATCCAGAGCGATGCAGATTAGCACACAGAAGACCCATCTGACCCTGTCGGCATCGCCCAATCCGTTCAATCCGACGACAATTCTAAGCTTCAACCTGCCGGCAGCGGGGGCGGTTGAACTGTCGGTTTACGACGCAGCAGGTAGGCTGGTGTTCGAACGGGATTACAAAAACCTGTCACCCGGGGAGCACCACGTCACCTTCGATGGAAAAGTTCTCTGTTCGGGCATCTACTTCGCCTCGCTGCGGTCCGGTTCGATGGTGGCTCGAACCAAGATTCTCCTCTTGAAGTAGAGAGCGATATTTCAGTACGCCAAACACAAAGGCCGGCTGAATTGCCGGCCTTTGTTATTATTATTAACAAAAATAAGCATTTCCCGCCGGTATCAGTCTCCCCCCCCTTTGAGCTGAACGCTCTCCAACAGCACTCCTTCGGGGGTGACAACCTCCATCAAAACGTCATCACCGGCAACGGATAGGAAGCAACCGTGCTGGGAAGGATAAAAACTGCGCACCGCTTCAGCCCAGGGCACACCTTCGTCACGGATGTAATAGGGAGCTCCGGCGCCCCCGGTGACCACCTGCCAGACCGGCACGGTAAATTCCGGATTGACACTATCATCGATCAGTGTGAGGCTATAGTTATGTTCGTCACCGCAGAAGACGACGAGGACCTCGTATTCGCAGAGGATCTTCCAGAATTTGTCCCGCATCTGCACGACTTCCGGGAATTTGCCGTCCCACCACATGGCGTCTTCCGCGTGACCTCCATTGGGGAAGGCCGGTTCGTGAACGAAGACGAAGAGGTGTTTCAAGCCTCGTAGACGGGCAGATTTCAAATCCTCACCGAGCCAGTCGAGCTGTTCAGGTCGCAGCGTGCCTTCTCTCTCGCCCGGCTGTCCTGCAACGGATTCACCCGATCCCTTCTGCATGTAGTTGCTGTTCAAAATGGTGAAGTGAGAGTTTCCATAGTCGAAGGAATAGACGGTTTCCCGGTAGGGCGGAAACTCAGGTCCAACGGGATCAGGCCCATTAGTAGGATTGACGAAGTGATCGGCAAAAATCACTTCACTGGCTTCATCGCCGCTTCGGGGGATGTAATCCTTACTTCTCGAACCTTCGAAGAAACGAGCGGTCACATCGTGGTTTCCAAGGCCTTCATAGATGGGTATCCGGCTTCCGAGGGGAGCGACCGTTCTCTTCCAGGATCGGAACTGGGTCTCCAGGTCGGTTACGTCGCTGGTATGGCCGCTGACCAGATCGCCTGGGATGACGATCAGGGAGACATCCCTGCTGTAGGCCTGATTGAGCAGTGCCTGCAAAGTTCTCTGGTTAACCCCTTCGACCGAGCGATCACCGGCGCCGTAGGTGGCGCGTGAATCCGACAGAACGGCGAACTTGAACGGCTTACTCGATGCCGCCGGCGGAGCGGTCTGAAATACGCCTCGAAAAGTGTTGGGTGGTTGGGGGCTCTCAGTCCACGTTATTGTATATGAGTAGCGGGTGGCGGGTATGAGGTTCACCAACGAAACTTCAAAGCCCTGTTTCGGGTGGGGGGATTCGAAGTGCAGGCGTCCGGGACTGACGTCCAATTTGCACCTTACAGGCTTATCGAACTTCCAGGAAAGAACCGCTCCGGAATCGGTAACCCAATCTACGAAAGGACCTTCGATCAGGGCGACCGAGCGTTGAAATTCTCCCTCCGAGGAGTGGCTGTAAGAGAAGACGCGGTCGATGGTATAGAGGTCGTCCCCGAAAAGGCAGATCCTCAAAGCCACCTTTACTGTGTGACTCTCACGATGGGGCGACCGTTCAAGGGTCTTTCGCTCGAGCTTATTCAGGTCAAATTCAAAGAGCAGGCTGTCGGCCTCGGCTAAAATGGTCTTTCCCCGAATTCTGTAGACCGGGTATTGCAGACGGGAATCGAATGATGGGAGGCCGAGGTAGGCTCGGCCGTTGGAGACCGGCACGACGGTTTCCACCCGGATTCTCAGCATTCCTTCGGCATTTACATCGATGGTCGGCTCGCGCAGGAGAATGCGTTGCGAGCGAGTGATTTCCTTGGGGAGGTCTGACCTGGCACAAGTGGCCGGGTAAGGGAAAAGGGTGAGCGCAAGCCAGAATCCTGTAAGACTGAACGATGAGAGGGTAGAATTCTTCATGAATTATTCAGGGGGAGATAGATACTGAAGCGGGTTCCCTTCCCCAACTCGCTTTCGACGGCGATCGTTCCCTCGTGAGCCTCCACGATCCGCTTCACGATCGCCATACCTAGGCCGGTTCCGTCGCGGCGTTGTGAGAAAAAATCCTCGAAAACGCGCTGAAGAGCTTCTTCCCCCATTCCAAGCCCGTTATCGATGAAGTCGAGGCGGACTTTCCCCTCGGCCTGATGACTTTCGAGGCGGAATACGCCCCCTTTCGCCATCGCGGCGAGGGCGTTTGCGGAGATATTGTAGAAGACACTCTTGAACTTCTCGGAATCTATCCAAAGGGGACCCTCGTAATGCAGCTCCTTCTGGAACTCAACGCAGCTGCCGATGAAATCCTGGCAGAGGAACTCTTCGATTTCGGAGATCCATTCCTTCAAATTCACCTTCGATTTGACAATCTGCTGTTCCCCCCGAGCGAACTGCAAGATCTCGTTGATCATCTCGACCAGTCGTTGCACCTCACTGGTGATTTTCTCTGCGTACTGCACTCTCTTCTCTTCGGTTAGTTGGACACTCCCGAGAAGCTGCGAGTAACCACTGATGCAGGTCATCGGTTTTTTGAGGTCATGGATGATACCCGAAGCCAGTTTGCCAACGAGTGAGAGACGCTCTTTTCGGAGGAGCTCTTCCTGGGCAGCCTTCAGTTCGGTCAATGCGGCTGCCAGTTGCCGGTTCTTCTGTAGGATGGTCTCTGCGAAACGACTGTCTGTATGACGCAGGTCGTGTGACAGAGCTTCTTGTACTTCACCCTGTATGGCAGGAAATTGCTCCGACAGCGCCTCGAAGTCAGATCGGCTGATGAGGAACAGTTTTGTATCCCCCATCGCCTGGACTGTGGTGGATCTGGGGGCGTCTTCGACCAGGGCCATCTCGCCGAAACAATCACCGCTACGTCCGAAGCTAGCGATTACCTCCGAGTCCTCAGAACTTCCAAGGACGAGTTCAACCCGCCCCGACTCAATTACATAGAGACCATCGGGGGGATCTCCCTGCCGGAAAATGACATCGCCTTCTTCGAAGGTTATGGATTCGACCAGGCCGGCGACCAGTTCCAGTTCTTCGATTTTCAGGTTGTCAAAAAGATGGACGCGCCTGAGCAGGTTGGTGATGGCTTCATCAACGGCAATGGTTTCGGTCGGCATCGAGGAATTCCTGCAGTTACCAGCTAGTTAGATCGTGACTAATATAAATAACCTTATGAGGATTTGTCAAACAAAAAATGACGCTATTAAACCTCAGCTTCTTTCGAATGGATTGATAGGAAGATTCTGATCTTCCGCTTGATCCCGGCATTTCTGGGCATTACATTGAGTTTACTTCAAGCCATTGTAACGCGGCGATGAACATTCCGAATCTGCATACCTGGCCGAAGGATGCAAAAGAAGCCCTAGCGCTGCAAAAACGCCTGGCGCCCAGGATCGTCCTGAAGCCTCGATCGCTCGAGCCTCTCACCCTTATTGCTGGGGTCGATGTGTCGAGTGTACGGGCGAGAGGGAAGCTCTGGGCCTCGGCGGTCGTCTTGCGGTATCCCGAGATGGAAGTTGTCGAGGAGGCCTACGAGACCTCCACGACGGAATTTCCCTATATCCCCGGGCTCTTATCCTTCCGTGAAATCCCCATTCTAATCGAAACCATGCGCAAACTTCGTCACCCTCCGGACGCCGTGCTCTGCGACGGCCAAGGATTGGCGCATCCTCGACTCTTCGGATTGGCCTGCCATCTCGGTCTGTGGCTGAACCTCCCCACGGTCGGTTGTGCCAAAACGCGCCTCGTCGGGGATACCGCGGAACCGGGTTACCGTTTCGGGGATTGGCAGGCTTTGAAATATCAGGAACAAACCGTTGGAGCAGTTGTCCGCACGAGAAGCGGCTGCAAACCGATCTACGTCTCGCCCGGCCACCTGATTGACGCGCAGACGGCGCGCGCCTTGGTTCTCGCAACCTGCAAGGGCCTGCGGCTGCCGGAACCGACCCGGTTGGCGCACCTGTTCGTCAACCGTTACCGCAAGGGCGCAGGAGAGACTTCCTGAACCGTCCATTCCACTTCATCATTCGCTCAAAATCAACAAATTTGCGGTGGTCGAAGATTTTGGCTTGACTCAGCTTGAAATATTTCGTATATTATCTGTAACGAAACTTCCAAAGATTGAAATCAGCCTCAAGCTCTCTATGAAGCAGTACTAGTATGAACGTAATGGAGGAATCCCGATGCTTAAAAAGATGATGATTTTTGTCAGCGTGTTTGTACTTGCCGCTTCCACGGCCATGGCCCTGCCGCTCCTGCAGGAGACCAGCGGCACCATCACCACGCTTCCGGGCATGGACACCTTCGACGATACCCTGGCGTACGACGATGGCCAGATCGCTCTGTGGTATGGAGGTTTGCCCAATTTCAGGCTTGCGACCCGATTTTCGCCCCTGGCAGATTTCGAGATGCAACAGATCATGATTGCATTTATGAACGCAGGCCCGACGCCAGTGGATCTGTACCTGAAAGATGATAATAACGGGCTGCCGGGCGACTCGGTCATCTGGTCGGGAACGCTGCTTTACACCATGCCCACCACCTGGTTGCCCGTGTTTATCGACACAACCGGGATGTATACTTTCCCGGCCGGGGAAGATTTCTGGATCGAAGTATTTTCTCCC
The DNA here is from genome assembly GCA_025774735.1 of candidate division LCP-89 bacterium. Next base: position 13,288 of record JALGZU010000028.1, read on the forward strand.
GGACCGCCTCATGAAATGTTCGACAATTCGGCGACCTTACCGCAACGATCCTACATCAAGTTTTCTGGATCCACCCTCTGGTCAGAGTCGCCGGGCGATAACTTCATCCGGGCGATCGGCGAATACGCCGCCGTTCCCAACGACGTCGGCGTCGATTCGGTCTGGCATGACGAGAACTTCTTCGTCACTAACGGCAGCAGTTTCTCTGTCGGCGCAAGAGTGACCAATTACGGCGGTATCCCTGCAGTTTTCGATGTCGGCTGCGTGATCTACACCGAAGTGGGCGAAAACCTCTACACTTTCTTCGATTCGCTGACGGTTCAGGGTGCCGCCCTCATCCCCGGAGCGAGTCAAAACTTAGCTTTCCCTACCTACACCTGGAACACGGACGAGCGGTACAAGATTGACGTTCGGACGTATTGGACGCAGGACTCCAATCCGGACAACAACATCATGTCCACCGAAACTCAAGTGTACACGTCCCCGGCGGAACTCCGTTACGATGATACAGCTCCTGACGGTGGCGTCACATCGTCACAGGCCGACTTCGGCTGGGGGATGAAGTTCGATCCGCATCAAGCCGGAGAATACACGATCTCCAGTATCAAGATTTACGCCAGTGTGAGTGATTCGGTCTCCAGGATTCAGGTCCTTTCGGACCTCGGTTACGCGCCAGGTAGCGTTTTGTGGGAAACCATCTCTTCCATGGCCAGTGGCTGGAACGAATTCGCGGTCGACATCACCCACACCGATGCGTTTTTCATCTTCTACCTGTTCGAAAGCGGCGGCTCCTCTGCCGCGCTCTGGCGGGATGGCAATCCCGTTTCAGGACAGGCCTGGGAGAAAAACGGCCTGATCTTCTCCAGCGATCCCACGGCTCAGGATTGGGCCATGCGAGCCACCATTGAAGGTGGAGCGGGCTCCCCGCTGTTTATCACCATGACCCCGACCAGCAGCACAACGATTCCACCTGCTGGTGGGTTGCTGGAGTACAACATCGCCGGGGGCAACAACGGTTCCTCTTCTGAGACTATGGACATCTGGGCCGACGTAACCCTGCCGAACGGTTCAACCTTCGGCCCCGTTCTGGGACCGGTGCTGGACTTTACCATGCCGGCGGGCTTCTCGGCGAATCGCGATCGTGAACTGTTCATTCCCGCGGGTGCTCCTGCCGGAACGTATTCTCTGAACGGCTACTTTGGCGAATACGACGCTGTAAATCCCACGGTCTACGTCGAAGACTCGTTCAACTTCGAGAAGACCGGAGCAGACGGCGCCTGGGTGGGTACTGGGTTCGTTGACAGCGGTGAATCGTTCGAGGAGGTTCGCGTGTCCGATCCAGGCTCGATTCCCGTAGATTATGTCATGGTACAGAACTACCCCAACCCGTTTAATCCGACCACCACGATCGGCTTCTCCATTCCGGAGACGGACCACGTCCAGCTCTCGGTATTCGACGTCAACGGCCGTCTCGTCGCCAAGCTGGTTGACGGGTACCGCGAAGCGGGGCTGCACGAGGTGACCTTCGATGCATCGCAGTTGTCTTCAGGCATCTACCTGTACCGTCTGGAGACCGGTGACGTCTCCGACACCGGCAAAATGGTGTTAATGAAGTAATCACTACACAGTTGAATCGTGAGAGCGGATCCGACGGATCCGCTCTCTGCGCTTTTACTATCGATATGAGGTTGAGGACGATTCTGGATGAGGTTTCCTCTATGAGACTTAAAACAGAAAAAGTTGATACAGATCATCACTTTGATGGATTTTAGCTGTTAATTTTAGGTATAGCAGAGAACCTTTCTGGAAAATTGCCATAAAAGTTTCTAAAAGAGTTTACCATGAGGAAGGACCTACGACCTGAGAGCCCTTCTACGCCGGGAATGACTCCACCTCGGCTGAATTTCTATTACCTGCCGTCTGAAGCCAGGGAAAAACTCGACAAAGCCCTCGATGTATTTCCGAAGCGGGGCACCTCTGATACCCTCTTGGCGGAGCTGGAGACACTCCTGCCAATGGAAGCCCAGAGCGGGCGCTCCCATAGACGCCGCGTGGAAGGGATGATTTACTGTTCAGAACGCCTCTGGAGCATGGCGATGGATGTCGGAAAAAAGGAGTACGGCGCCGACTTCTCCCGTCAGGATCTTATCCGTCTAACCCGGTCTCGGCCGATGAGTCATTACCGTTACCTGACGGGATCCAGGGAACCCATGGAAGTACTGCTCACCCGGGACGATGCCTTGGAAGACCCGGGCACCGCACTGGTCAAGTTCAGAGGCGACATCGAAGCGTTGATCGATTTCATCAAAACTCCCCCTGAAAGTTCTGGGAGATAGTGAAACCGGAGGTAAGCTGGCATAAAAATACTCGCCAGCTTATCTATTAGCAATTCGATCCTCCTCAATGTGACCGCTCTGCCGACCGGTGGGGCGGTCTTTTTTTACTGACGCAGTATCACACAATTTTGAACTACCTTCCACCGTCCCGAAAGCCCGATTCAGAGCAATCCAGAATCCTTAGAAAACTTTTGCGATTTTGCCATTGGATGCGTATATTATCGTGTTATGAATAATCGGGCTACATTTAATATCCGTACCGGCATCAGGGGAATTTTATTTCCCTCTCTGCTCATAATAGTGATGCTACATTGGAGCTGCGGCGGACGCCAGGGAAGGGATAGGCAGGAGCCATCCAGCACCAGCCACATCGACCGGACGGAACACATCGCCATCGTCCCCCTCGACGCACCGGCTTTTTCCGACCTCAGCAGGGAGGATCAAATCGCCGCCTACTACCTGTCAAAAGCGGTTTGGGCCGGCCGGGATGTCGCTTACGACCAGATTCATCCCAAGCATTTAGAGATCAGGAAATTCCTCGAAGATATCGCCCTCAATATCAGTTACGGTGCTCCCCCCTACGTTGCGGATCCATTCCGGGCATATCTGAAACTTATCTGGATTCACAACGGATTTTACGACCTGCGCTCCCTGAACCTGATTCGGCCACAGCTTGAACAGAGGGAATTCGACCAACTAATGTACCTTGCCCTCTCCAACTCCGGGGGACAATTGGGTACGGTAACGGAGATCAACTTCAAACGGTTCTGGATCATGGAACAGCTCCTCAATCCGGCTGCGGATCCCTACATCTACGCCAGGAAGTTCAGTGACAAGATTGATCTGGTTGAAGGTTCTTTCCCGAACTTTTACCAGGACGTTACTCCCGAGGAGGTCACTGGATTCAAGCACAGATTTCCCCAGAATTCGAAGCTTATAAAGCGTAAAGAAACCATCACAGAGTGGGTGTACCGAACGGGTGACGCGACCTGGGCGCCCGGTCCTTATGCTTCTGAATTGGCAGAGATCATCGAGTATCTCGAAAATGCGCGCCCCTACCTGCCTCCCAGTAGAGTGCAGACCGTTGATTATCTCCTCGAACACTTCCGGACGGGAGACCCGGCAGCTTATGAAGGGGCGATTCAAGCCCGGGGGAATAGCGACGCAGCGGTCGATTTCATTTTTGGTTTCAATGACCGCCGTTTCGATCCGCTCCACTTGAAGGGATTATGGACGGGCCTCCTATTTATTGAGGATACCGAGGCTCAGCAGCGCCTCCAGAACGCGATAGCGACGATCTTGCGCAGGGTAGAGGCATTTCCACCTGTAGCCAGGTCAGAACTCGCCGCACCATATCAGGGAAACATAAAGGCGGTGCAGCTCTTGTGCGCTACCGGTTGTAATGGTCCTCTCAGTCCGGATATTTACACCGAACTGCCTGGGACTGAAGATCCAACGGGACAGCGCCTAGTTTTTACGAACGTCCTTGAGGCGAGAGCAATCGCGCATGCAGAGGGATTGGAAGCCTTCGCAGGCGGTGATATCGACGCCGAAACCACCGCTGAACTCGGCTTCGGCGCAGCGGTGATCCGGAGCGTGCTTGATCTCGAAGACTGGGCGGCGGCGGTGATCCCGATTACTGAGAAGCTACCCCCTGCGAAAATTCTCAGGTGCGCACTGGACGAGTTGACCATCCTGTGGCTTATGAGGGATCCGGAATTATCCAATACCACCCTGCTCCCCGCCGCAGATGCAGCGGATGAATTTTACCGGCAGTTCACGTACCGTTACCTGCAGAGTCTGGCTGCGTCAAACCCGCCTGGTGGGAAAATTCAGCACGCAGCCATTCAGGTTATCGGCACAGCCCTACTTCAGACCGAGACTTGTTTCGTCATTGAAGACCACGGAAACGGGAAAACCTGCCGCATTCTCGATTACGCGGCGATGAGAGCGGAAATCGCCGCATTCGCCGGGCGCGTCGCCGATTTGATCAGGGAAGGCGACAAATCAGCCCAACAGAACTTCATCGCCACATACTTCAACGAAAGCAAAATACCTGATCGAGGAAAACGTGGGCGACAGCTTCATGATGATCCTGGCCTGACCGAAACAGCCTTTCAAATGCCGCTGATCGAAGTGGAGACCAACCCGATGGGCGGAATCAAGAAGGTCTATCTTGAATACCCGGACAGCTTCACCGAAGCGATGTTTTTCCTGGGAGGCAGATCGGCAGAGTCCGGGAAATCAGATTAAAAGCAAAACGAGGGAGGGATTGAATCATGATTATTACGACCACACCTACAGTGGAAGGCAAAAGCGTCACCGAGTACCTGGGAATTGTCACCGGGGAAGCCATCATGGGGGCGAACCTGTTCAAAGATCTCTTCGCCAGCATCCGCGATATCGTCGGCGGGCGAGCCGCGGCCTACGAAAAGGAGTTGATCCGCGCCAAGGAGATCGCTCTGACGGAGATGCAGGACAGAGCAGCCGCCCTGGGGGCTAACGCGGTTATCGGTGTGGACCTCGATTACGAAGTGCTGGGGCAGAACAGCTCGATGCTGATGGTCTCCGCGTCGGGCACGGCTGTGAAGATCGGGTAGATAACGCGTTATGGTGAAGGCAATCCGAGACCTGATTCAACCTGAAAGCGTCTTTCTGGACCTTTCAGGCGGGGATAAGTTCGATATAATCCATCAGATCATCCAAAAGATGGGTGGATTGAAACTGATCCAGGACCCGGTGCAGTTCGAGAAGGAGGTCATCCAGCGAGAGAAGGAGATCCCCACCGGCCTGCAGATGGGCACGGCTCTGCCGCACGCGCGGTCCAAGGTAGTCGATGAGATCGTCATGGCTTTCGCCAGACTGAAGAAAGCGGTGGACTTCGGTGCCGGCGATAGCGAACCGGCCCGCCTGATCTTCCTTTTCGGCGTCCCCAGCGACCAGATCAACGACTATCTTAAGCTGGCGGCGAAACTGTGCCGCCTGCTGAGGCAGAAGGGCTTCCGGGACAAGTTGCTGCAAGCCGAGGACGAGCAGGAGGTCATCGAGGTCTTGCAGAAGGTTTAAATCACCTCACCCGGTTTTAAACTCTGAATAATGCTGACACACTCCAGATTAACCGAAATAATCTGGAGTTTCAGTCTCGAATGGAAATCGCATGTCTCGCAGAGTTCACAAGGAAATTGAGGGGTTAACCACCGAGAGCGTCCACCCCCGGTCAGTGGACCTGGACGTCTTCAGTACCGCCCAGATTTTGGAATTCATGTCGGATGAAGACACCAATGTCTCCACAGCCGTCCGGAAAGTGCTCCCCAAAATAGAAAACGTGGTGAACCGGGTGGTCGCCTCCTTTCAGTCCGGCGGACGTTTAATTTACACAGGAGCCGGCACGTCAGGCCGGCTGGGTATCGTGGATGCTTCGGAGTGCCCGCCGACGTTCGGCAGCGATCCCGGTCAGGTGATTGGCATCATCGCGGGCGGCCCCGAAGCGGTTTTTCGTTCCCGGGAAGGCGTCGAAGATAACGCTGAAGAGGGCAAGCAAGATCTGATCGATATTGACCTTAAAGAGACCGATACGGTTGTCGGGATCACGGCCTCGACGCGAACTCCTTACGTTCTCGGTGCGCTCCGCTACGCCCGATCCGTCCGCGCCGGCACGGCATTGCTGGTCTGTAATCCCTCGGATCCGGAATCGAAGTCTCCGAAACCGGCCGACGTCGTGATCTCCATCGACCTGGGCCCTGAAGTGGTCATGGGATCGACCCGGCTGAAAGCTGGCACGGCCACCAAAATGATCCTGAACATGATCACAACCACGGCGTTTATCAGCTGCGGACACGTTTACAAAGGCATGATGGTCGACCTGAAGGCCTGGTCGGAAAAGCTGGCGGCGCGTTCCAGAAGGATTTTGATGCTGGCGGCTGATCTGGATTACGAGCGAGCCGATGAGTTGCTTAAAAAGGCTGATGGACGGGTAAAAACGGCTATCGTGATGGCCTTATGCCGGGTTGAAAGAGAACAGGCCGAAAAACTGTTGGAACAGGCCGGCGGGTTCGTCAGGAAGGCAGTTTCGAAAGCGGCTACGGATGACAGGTAGAGCAGCTTGAATGGCATCCGGACACGGCGGAATCTGAGCCGGGGCGGCTTAGAGTGAATATACGGGAGATCATACGCCGGGAAAGTTGGAACGGAACCATTCCCGTTTTCGTTTAAAAATGGGCTGGTTCTTGCTGCATCCCTTTTGTGGAAGAGAGCGAAAGGCAATTTAATTGCTTAGAAACTGCTTGCCCGACGGTAAAAAATGTTATATTATATGGGAAGGGTGGATTAAAACCATCAAGATTCCAACGCGATGATCAGACTCTCCATTGTTTCAGCCGTTCTTTTAATATTAACTTTTTCGACGTCACTTTCCCAGGAAATCGTCGAAATCGAAATTCAGCAGCTCATTGACCAACCCACCGCCGGATCTCTGGAGAAGGGGGACCAACCCACCGCCGGATCTCTGGAGAAGGGGGAATACGGCTTTGACATTCGCCTCTTTCCGGGGGGCGGCGTCCTGGGCGGTCTGCGGGCGGGATTGTTCGACCGCTTCATGATCGGGGTCTCCTACGGCGGCCAGAACATCATCGGCCGGGGGGAACCGGACTGGAACCACTTGCCCGGTGTTTTGATCAAGTACCGGCTCTTCGAAGAAACGGATCTGCCGGCGCTGTCGATCGGTTTCGACAGTCAGGGGTACGGCTTCTGGTCGGATGAACGGAACCGCTATGAGATTAAAGCCAAGGGACTCTTCGCCGTCACCAGCAAGAATTTTTCGATGGACTGGCTGGGGACACTGGGACTCCACGGGGGTATCAACTATAATTCGTTCGAAGATGAGGACGACCGCAGTGTGAACGCATTCTGCGGTCTCGACAAGAGTATCAACCAGCAGATTTCGATCCTGGCGGAATACAGCCTCGCTCTGGATGATAACAGCGACGAGGCGATGGGACGGGATCGAGGGTACCTGAACACCGGACTGCGCTGGGTTTTCGCCGACCGGCTGGGCATCGAGTTTAACTTCAAGGATATCCTCGAAAACAGAGACGACTATTCCGCCGTTTCGCGGGAGCTGCGCATAACTTACGTGGAAAAATTCTTCTAATAACCACGTCTGATCATGAAGATTACATCTTCACACACGCGAACCGCTGCACTGATGGCTTTGTTTCTGGTCATCCCGGGTCTGATCGGGTGCTACACAGTCCTGCATCACCCCAACGTGGCGCATGAAGAGACGGGCGCCTCCATCAATTCTGAATCGTCGGGGGTTAGTTGTACCGACTGCCATAACAACGAGTACGACCACCGCTGGATGTCCCCTCACAACTGGAGCTTCGGTTACTGGGGACAGCCGTATCCATCGTATAACTACGGTTATGGCAGCGTGTACGGTAGCTGGTACAACTACTACTACAACCCCTGGTGGGGCGGCTGGTACTACGATCCCTGGTACTACTATCCTCCCTGGGATGGGGTCTCCACACCTGGAATTCCCTCACCGGACCGGCCCAACTCGCGCCGGGGTCTGCCCACGGCTCCCGGCATGATGCCGCAGACAAACACACCTCCTCCGGCTTATACGCCTCCACCGGCACAACCGGGGGGCGGCGACCAGGGCAGTGACGACAGTGACAGCGGAGACCGCAAAGGGCGAAGAGGTAAAGGCAGTTGATTCTTTGGCAGAACACCCATCTCTTCAGAACCTGTGCCGGAATCGCACTAATGGGCACGCTGTGCCTCGCTGGATTTTCCAGCCGCAGCAACGCCGCCGATTCGGAGGATCTCTACAACGAGATCATCTTTCTGCGCGGCCTTGAAATCGGCGCTGGAGGGCGGGCGCTGGCTATGGTTGGAGCCTACCGAGCAATCGCCGAAGATCTCTCCGCCCTCTACTGGAATCCCGCCGGGCTGGCCACCATACGCCGCGTCGAATTGTCGCTGGGCATTTCGCAAGCCCTGATGCAGGATGACGCCACCATCGGAGAGAATACGGTCTCCAACCAGCTTTCGCGCACGCGCCTGAACGAACTGGGATTGGTCTTTCCCTTTCCCACTTACCGGGGCAGCCTGGTCTTCGCCCTGGGCTATCACCAGGTTCACCATTTCGATTCTTTCGGCACTTTCCAGGAGGTGACGCAAGCGTACACCTTCCAGGCGGATGAGCTCGAAACGGGGCGCCTGGGGACCTGGTCGGTTGGTATGGGAATCGACATCTCTCCCATGGTTTCTCTGGGTTTGGGACTCAACCTGTGGACGGGTTATGACGACTATTCCTACGACGATCTGACGAGTTGGGACGCGCTGAACTGGAACAATTTCAACCAGTCCATCGATCTTGACGTTTCCGGTTTCAATGCCATCACCGGCGTCTTATTTCGCCCCTCTCCCTGGTTGAGTATTGCAGCCACCCTCGAGTCACCGCTGAAATTGTCGGTGAATGAGAGCTACGCAGAGACGTTCGAAGAGAGTGTCGCAGGGGTATACACTTCGGACAGTTTTTCCGGAAGTTATGAATATAAAATTTCACGACCCTTCCGGGGAGCTCTGGGCAGCTCGGCGACCGTCGGCCCGGTGAGATTTTCCGCCGACGCGGTCTTCAACGACTGGACTCAGATTACGTTTTCAGGGGAACCTCCCTTCATCGATCTGGACAACGACGAAGCGAACCGTGAAGTGGCCAGGCTGTTAAGACCCACCATCGATCTACACGCTGGAGCGGAATTCTGGGTACCGATGTCGCCGGTGAGACTGCAGGCTGGATACGCCTGGCTCCCCTCGCCTTTTAAAGGTGATGAAATTCTGACCGACAAGCATTTATTCAGCGGGGGAGTCAGCACACTGCTGGATCAATCACTGTTGGCCCAGGCCACTATCACCTGGTCCGGTTGGGAAAGGACGCTGGGGGGATGGGGGGAAGACTTACAGTTCACCCACCTCCTGTTAACTGTCGCTTACCGCTTTTAACTCCTACGTGACCCGCCTATTTGCCCTGAGGGAACATTTCCGGTTAAAAATAACTTGCCCCGGCGATGGTTTCTTTTTATATTTTATGAATTAATAATCCTTACACGTAACATAGAAAATGAACTTTTCGCCCGGGTGTCTTCCGGCTGCAGTAGGCAGCTTGCCGCATCTGAATCCCCAGGACGGAGTGGAATTGATGCTGAACACGATTCCCGAAATACCGGCCTGGCCCCAGCTGCCCAAATCCAGTTACCTGGAATCGATGTACATTCAATTTTCGGGAGGCATGCCGTTCGTCCAGTTGGATGCGGAGAAGGGGCGCATGTGGATGGATCTTTCCGGGGACATCTACGGCGAGCTGGAGAAATTTTATACGCGGGTGCTGGAAGAGGATCTGGATTACTTCGCCATACAGACCGAATACGCGCACGGCCTGGAAGCTTTCAAGGACCGGCTCTGGCGGAAGAAACCTGAGTTCACCCAGTGGGTCAAGGGTCAGATGACCGGCCCTATCAGTTTTGGCTTGATGATCACGGATCATCACAAACGAGCGGTTTTATACCATGAGGAGGTTTTCGACGCCGTCTTGAAATCGCTCGTGCTGAAAACCCGCTGGCAGGTGCGCTTACTGAAACAACTCTGCGATAAGGTTATCATTTTCTTCGATGAACCCTATCTGTCCAGTTTCGGCTCCGCCTTTATCAATCTAACCCGGGATCAGGTTCTGGCCTATCTTGGAGAAGTGATCGAGGCGGCACACGTGGAAGGTGCTCTGACCGGAGTTCACTGCTGTGGCAACACGGACTGGTCGATCCTCATGGAGACTCCGGTCGACATCATCAATTTTGACGCCTACGAATATTTCCAGGGGATGACCCTCTATATAGATCAGTTGAAGCCTTATCTGGACCGCGGAGGCGTGTTGGCCTGGGGAATCGTCCCCACGTCCGAGCAGATCGAGAGCGAGAGCGTTCAATCGCTGGTTTCGAACTTCATGGAGAAAGTCGAAGATCTGAGCGAGCGGGGCATTCCGAAGAAGCAGCTCCTGCAGCAGAGTCTGATCACCCCATCCTGCGGCATGGGCACAATGAAGTATCACCAGGCCACCCTGGTGTTGGGAATGCTGGCGAACGTGTCGCGCCTGGTGCGCAAGCAGATCGCCACGAAAAAAAAGAAGAAAGCTGTTTGAACACCCATTACTTCGATATTTTATTCTCGGCGGTGGACCCGTGCGGTTCTCCGCCCTTTCGCGCTAAATACGGTAATTGATAGATGGCAAGTTCCCCTTGCATAGCTCTGGTCGGAAAGGGGGGCGTCGGGAAGACGACCCTAGCGGCTTTCACGCTCCGCCACCTCCTGCAGCACAACCTCTCCCCCATCCTGGCGGTCGACGCCGACCCGAGCGTCTGCCTGGCGGGGGTATTGGGGTTGACGGTCGAGGAGACGATCGGCGGAATACGCGAGGATACCCGCTCCGAAGCGAAGGGGATACCCGAGACGATCCCCAAGCAGCAGTACCTGGAGCTGAAAATCCAGGAAGCCGTGACGGAAGCGAGCGGTTTCGACCTGCTGACGATGGGGCGGCCAGAAGGCCCAGGCTGCTACTGTTTCGTGAACAATATCCTGAGAGACAACCTGGACCGGCTTTCACGAGGCTACCAGGCCGTGGTGATCGACTGTGAAGCCGGATTGGAACACATATCCCGTCGCACCAGCCGGGACGTCGACATCATGATCTTCGTGGCAGACCCCACGGTGAAAGCCCTGGAGACGATCAAGGCGGCACTAACAACCGCCGATGAACTTTCAAATACTATCGCGCGAAAACTATTGATCATCAACCGCATTCCGTCCGGCATGGAGGCCGAGGTTTGGGAAGCCGTTGCTAATCGCCTGGACGTCACTCTTTTCGAAGCCATCGGTAAAATTCCTCAGGACGGAGCCATATTCGAAGCCGAATTACAGGGTAAGAACCTGCTCGAATTAGAAGCATCAACCCCCTCTTACCGCGCTTTTTCCGAATTTATAACTTCATTGAAACCAAGCTTATGGGAACGAGCACCAGTTTAACGTTACCAGGAGTCAGCCTTGTCCAAGCAGAAGATATCCTCCGATCCGGCGACCGTTAACGCGCACAAACACGCCCGCGAACAGGATCTATCCACCATCTGGGAACGGCACGAAGCCATGCAGCCTATCTGCGCCTTTGGCGACCTGGGATTGTGCTGCAGCATCTGCTTCATGGGTCCCTGCCGCATTGATCCGTTCAGCAACGAAGAGATCCGGGGCGCCTGTGGCGCCGGCCGCGATACCATCTCCGCCCGGAATTATACCCGCGCCGTGGCCGCTGGAACGTCAGCGCACTCAGACCACGCCAGGGGAATCTGCCACACCCTGATCGAGGCCGCCAAGGGAGAAGCACCGGATTACAAGGTAATCGACATCGAAAAACTGAAGAAGGTCGGGTCTGAACTCGGACTTAAAACCGCGGACGTCTCCTACGCTGATTTAGCGGTGAGTGTCGGGAAAATCCTGCTGGAGAGTTTCGGGCAGCCTGAGGGCCAGCTCCCGTTCATACAGCGAGCGCCGAAAGGCCAGCGTGACCGGTGGGAAAAAGCCGGGGTAATTCCTCGCGCCATCGACCGGGAAGTAGTTGAATCACTCCATCGGACTCACGAAGGTGTGGATGCCGATTACCGCAGCCTGATCCTGCAGGCAGTCCGCTGTGCCCTGGCCGATGGCTGGGGGGGATCGATGATCGCCACAGAACTGCAGGACATTCTCTTCGGTTCGCCGAAGCCAATCCGGTCGAAGGTCAACCTGGGCATCCTGCAGGCCGATCACGTAAACGTGGTCGTGCACGGACACGAACCGGTGCTTTCGGAGATGCTGGCGGTGGCTGCCCGGGAAGGTGAGATCATCGAGTACGCTAAATCGAAGGGCGCTGCCGGAATCACCCTGTCGGGAATTTGTTGTACAGCCAACGAAATCCTGATGCGCCAGGGGTACCCCGTGGCAGGGAATTTTCTTCAGCAGGAGCTGGCAATTTCCACCGGCGCGGTGGACAGCATGGTGGTGGACGTGCAGTGCGTCATGCCCGGCCTGACGGAGATGGCGGGGCATTTCCACACGCACCTGGTCACCACTTCGAACAAAGCCCGCATTCCCGGCGTCGATCACGTACAGTTCGAGGAGAAGAAGGCTCTGGACTGTGCCCGCGGTATCCTGAAAGACGCGGCGGACCGTTACAAACAGCGCGACGTAGACCGGGTGGACATCCCCCCGGAGAGCATGGACCTGGTGGCCGGTTTCACCGCGGAAAACACCTTCCATCACCTGGGCGGCACCTTCCGGGGGACCTACCGCCCCTTGAACGACGCCATCATGTCGGGACGGCTG
>JALGZU010000029.1 GCA_025774735.1 candidate division LCP-89 bacterium
CGGCGGAGGGATTGCCTTCTTAGATGGAAGTAACGGCACTATTACGGATTGTATCATAGCAGCCAATATTTCCAGCTATCAAGGCGGCGGTATTTATATTTCATCATCTGGTGGTGCTTTCACCATCGACAGCAGCACATTCAGTAACTGTCAAAGTACTGATGGAGGAGGTGGAGTGTACATCGGCCAAGCTGCCAGCGTGTCAATAACGGGCAGCACATTCGATGCGAATTTTGGTGGCGACGGCGGCGGTGGGATTTACTCAATCGATTGCGGTAATCTGGTCATCGACCATTGTGATTTGGTGAATAACTCTAGTTCAGCTGGGCCGTGGATGGGGGGAGTTGCCCTCAACGGAAATACTGACATGTCATTAACAAACTGTATTTTCAGAAATCAGCTTGATTTCGACATATTTTTTGAAAGTTACTCTTCTGCTTCAGTTTCGTACAGCGATTTTTACGGATCAGGAGTGGCTCCTTTCTGGGGAGGTCCACCCGGCATTGGTGTACTCACTCAGGTCAACGCCAACGGAGATTCTTGTGATGTTTATTCCAACATCTACCTCGATCCGCTGTTCGTGGATTTTCCCGGTGGAGACTACCACCTGTCGGAGAATTCGCCCTGCATCGATGCGGGGGATCCGGCCAGCCCGTACGATCCGGACGGCACCATCACCGATATGGGGAGGTATTTCTTCGATCAGGGTGGCACGGGGATACCCGGCGGGTACGTTTCCGGCACCTGGACGGCGGCGGGATCTCCGTACCGGATCCTGGGCGATATCACGGTTCATGGCGATTCAACTCTGACCATCGAACCGGGCGTAGTTGTCGAATTCCAGAATAGTTCCTTTATTCTGATCAACGGTTACCTGGAAGCGGTCGGCACGGAAGCCGATTCCATTCTATTTAGCGGCATCTTTTGGCAGGGCATTGATTTCAGAGATGCGCCGGACAGCAGCCACCTGACTTACTGTATCGTTCAAGACGTGGAGGATTGGGTGACACCACTCTACGGTGGAATAACCTGCATGAACTGCAATCCCGTGATCTCACATTGCCGGATCAGCAATAACCAGGGAGGCCTCGAATTATGGGGCGCAGGAGGAATTATGCTGTATAACTCCAATGCGAACATTTCCTGGTGCAACATTAGCGACAACGCTATCGAGACCTCTATAATGGGCGGCACAGGCGGTGGCATTAAAATAAGGGACTCCCATCCGATCATTACGGAGTGCAGTACCAGTGGCAATTTTGGTGATCAACGCGGTGGCGGCATAGACATGTTAGGGAGTTCCAGCCTGATCATCACCAATTGTACGATAACAGACAATGTGTGCAGTCCCGGAGCTGGGAGTGGAGGCGGCATCGCATCTCAGGGGAGTGACATGACCGTTACGGAGTGCACCATCAGCCACAATGTTGGAGCTGGCGGTGGGGGAGGCGGTATCTGGATATCAGGAGGCAACGCGATGATCACCAGATGCGCGATAGACAGCAACAGGGCAACAATACAAATGCCACACATGGGTCCTGGCGGGGGTATCTACGCCGATTGTGACTCGCTTATAGTGGATCACTGCACATTCGTAGATAACCGTGATGGTGATCCGTCCGGGGGTATCGGTTCGGCAATTCACACCGAAGGCAATACTTCAATGATATTGACGAACAGCATCGTGAAAGGCACGGGATTCCCTTATTGGCTCATTGGTCTTTATGGGGCATCCTCATCAATTTCCTACTCCGATTTTTATCTGTGTCGGGGGCCTTTTGTGGGTAACCTACTACCCGGCCTGGGTGAACTCACCACGACCAACTCCAACGGCGATTCCTGCGACGTTTATAATAACATCTTCCTCGATCCGCTGTTCGTGGATTATGTTAACGCCGATTATCATTTGCAGGAGGATTCACCCTGCATTGATGCGGGCGATCCGGTCTCTCCACTCGATCCTGACAGCACAATAGCCGATATGGGGAGGTACTTCTACGATCAAAGTGTTACCGGTATCGAATACGATAATAATAGCCAAATTCCGGACGAATTTTCCCTGCAATCTCCTTATCCCAATCCCTTCAATCCGGTGACGACGTTTAAAGTTGAATTGCCGGTGGCTTCTTGGGTGACGTTGGAAATCTTCGATGTCAGCGGCAGGTCTCTGGGTTTTGTCCTTGACGGCTGGCGTTCGGCGGGGTTCCACGAGGTGACCTTTGATGCGGCGGGATTGGCGTCGGGGGTGTACGTGTACCGGCTGGAGGCGGGGGAATTCAGCGCCAGCGGGAAGATGGTGCTGATGAAGTGACACACAAAGTGTGTCATCCCGGACTTGATCCGGGATCCAGTTGTAGGCGGGAAGTGCTTCCCCCCGCAAGGGCGATCCCGAGGTTTCGGGATCGCTTTCACTATATAGGCGTCAGGTTACACTCCTCAAGGGGCAAGACCTGACGCAACAACTAGGAGATTGCTTCGTCATCCGCCATTCGGCGGATGACGAAGCAATGACTGCCTTTATTGCTTTCGGGATCGCATTTTTAATCAAAAGTGCAAAGAAATAATTCTCCCTTGACTTTGGCCGACGTCTTCGTTATATTGCAGTTCCCGAATCACACATGGTAGGGCAGACCGTATATTGGGTTGTAGGTCGCCATGTCGAACGGGATTAAAGAAAGACACAGAAGGCGCTTAGGATCCTCCGAGTGACGGGGATTCGACGTGCCTTTTTGCTTTTATAGGCAAATACCTCCGAATTCTCGCGTGAAAGGAGAATAAAATGAGCAGGCGAATCTTTATAGTATTGGTATTGGGAACGCTTACGGTTTTGCTTCCAGCTGCGCAGGGACAGGAGGTGATCGAAGCCTGGGTGGCCCGCTACAACGGCCCGGGAAATGGCAGCGACGCTGCCACTGCCCTGGCTCTGGACGATTCCGGCAACGTCTTCGTGACCGGGTGGAGCCCCGGGATTGGAACCGGCACTGACTATGCCACTATCAAGTACGATCCGGGTGGCACTGAGCTGTGGGTAGCCCGCTACAACGGCCCGGGGAATGGCGGCGACTGGGCCTTAGCCATTGCCCTGGACGACTCCGGCAACGTTTACGTGACCGGGAGTAGCGAAGGGAATGGAACCGGCACTGACTACGCCACCATCAAGTACGATCCGGGTGGCACTGAGCTGTGGGTGGTCCGCTACAACGGCCCGGTGAACGGTTATGACAATGCTCAGGCCCTGGCCCTGGATGAGTCCGGCAAGGTCTATGTAACCGGGGAGAGCGAAGGGATTGGAAGCGGCGATGACTACGCCACGATCAAGTATGATACGGACGGCAACGAGCTGTGGGTGGCCCGCTACGAAGGCCCGGGGAACGGCTATGATGTGGCCAATGCCCTGGCCGTGGATGATTCGGGCAATGTCTACGTGACCGGGAATAGCTTCGAATTCCTCCTTGACTACGCCACTATCAAGTATGATACGGACGGAGTCGAACAGTGGGTGGCCCGCTACAACGGCCCGTGGAATAGCAATGACGAAGCCATTGCCCTGGCCGTGGACGATTCCGGCAACGTTTACGTGACCGGGCAAAGTTACGGGCTTGGAACACTCTGGGACTACGCCACGATCAAGTATGATACGGACGGTGACACGCTGTGGGTGACCCTCTACAACGGACCGGTGAATGGCGGTGACGGTGCCGCGGCCATTGCCGTGGATGATTCCGGCAACGCTTACGTGACCGGGGAGAGTGACACGGGGGGGGCAACATTTTGTGACTACGCCACCATCAAGTATAATACGGACGGTGACACGCTTTGGGTGGCCCGCTACCACGGGCAGGGAGGCGTGGCCGACTATGCCAATGCCATTGACCTGGATAATTCCGGCAATGTCTACGTGACCGGGGAGAGCCCCGGGATTGGAACCGACGGAGACTACGGCACGATCAAATATGATCCGGACGGCACGGAGCTGTGGGTGGCGCTCTACAACGGCCCGGGTAACGGTTATGACGGCGCCTATTCCCTGGCCGTGGATGATTCCGGTAACGTCTACGTGACCGGGGAAAGTTATGGGATTGGAACTTACGCTGACTACGCCACCATCAAGTATTCTGAGATCGGTCAGGGTGTCGGAAACGATCCGTCTTCCGCCATTCCTGATGAATTTGCTTTGAGAGGGCCGTATCCGAATCCCTTCAATCCGGTGACGACGTTTAAGATTGAGTTGCCGGTGGCGTCATGGGTAACATTGCAGGTTTATGATATAGGAGGGCGACTCATCGAGTCGCCCCTACAGGACGCCTGGAAACAAGCGGGTTATCGCGAGGTGACATTCGATGGATCGGGATTGGCGTCGGGTGTGTACCTGTACCGTCTGGAGGTGGGGCAATACACAGCAAGTGGGAAGATGGTGCTGATGAAATAATTAGCCTGCTCAAGTCAGGAAAACAACAAGGGGCACCCGTGGGTGCCCCTTTCTTTTGTTCTGAATCCTGCTATTTTGCCGGTGTCAAGGTCCAGTACTTCTTGTCCAGCCAGATGAGCTGTTCAGGTGGGAAGGGATCGGCACTCTTTTCCCCTCGCACAATATCTTCGTCGCAATGGACATTCACTACTTCCGCGATAAAGACGTTGTGTGATCCCAGCGACAATTCGTGTTTGACCTTGCAGGCGAGCACCAACGAACATTCGGCGATCATGGGCGCATGTGCCAGCGGTGGGCAGGGTACGGGCGTAAGTCCCAGCGCTTTGAACTTGTCACCCTGCCTCCCCGATTTGGTGCCGCAGTAGATGACCGTTTCCAGTTCTCGTTTTTTAGGGATGTTGGCCGTAAATTCGCCCGTTTCGTGAATCAGGGGATAACTGAAGCGTTTTTTGCGCAGGGAAACGCTGACCGTGGGAGGATCGCTGGCAACCGTGCCGAACCAGGAGCAGGTGATGATGTTGGGCTTTTCCAGCGTCCCGCAACCGATCAAGATCACCGGAGCGGGAAAGGGATTGACATAGGGCGGTAGCTGTGATTTCATGGCACTCCTCCTGTGCATTATCAGGCGTCCATGTCAGACCATCTCTTGGCCATCTGGCTGAAAATGACCAGAGCCACGATGGCAGCCATACCGATGGCGGCGAAGGGGATCCAGACGTAGAACTGCGGGCTATACGTATCCCAGAGTAACTTCGTCACCTCAACAGCATTCAATCCCGTCACTTCCTGCAATTTCACGACGGCCTCCATGCGGGTGACACCCAGGGTGCTCTCGAGGGTGGCGATGGATCCGTCCCACCCTTTACCCTGCCCGAACGGGGTGTGCTGAGCCAGATATTTCAGGGCGAGGGTCGCCTTTTCACCATAATGGCCGTAAAGATATCCAGCCATCTTGGAGCCTACAAAACCTCCGATCCCCACGGGGATATTCACGTATCCCAAGTAGAGAGCTTTCTTCCCGGCCGGGGCGATCAGGCCGAGGTATTCGTTCTTTTTGGGACCGGTCATCATCTCACCGGTGGAGAAAAAGACGATACCCAAGAGTAGGATCCAGCCGTTGCCGGTAAAACCCGCCACCAGGATACCGACCGTGGCAACGGCCATGCCGATAACCATACAGCCCAGAACCCTCATGCGCCGTACCATCCATGAGATCGGCACCATGAAGAGGATGATGAACAGAGCGTTCAGGTTCAGCAATATCTGCTGGGGCACCATCACGCCGCGGTCGGTGTTCATTTTCCATGCTTCTACAGGCATCAGCGCGGCGATTCTGGAGCTGTCCACCCAGTCTTCGATGAAGTTGGGATGCAGATCCCAGAGCTGGTACATCATCAGCCAAAAACAGGACATGATCAGCAGCCAGGTCACCAGCCTCGGTTCGATGATATTCTTGATCGTACGGATAAAAACCTGGACGGGTTTCTCCGTCTTTGAAGCTCCCGAGGGCACGTCCTTGAAGGTCAAGAGCATGAGGAAGTTCAGGGACGTGATAATGGCGGAGGCGGTGAAGAGGGTCTTCCAGGAAGCCTGCGTATGGGGATCACCCAGAATACCTGTCGCCAGAAAAGGTCCGATGGCCGCGCCGATGTTGACCACCCAGTAGAAAACCCCCCAACCGACGGATGAATTCTTTTTGGTCAGGTTCTGCGCCAGTGAACCCTGCAGGCTGGGCTTGAAGAAGGCTGTACCGCTGGCCAGGACGATTATCCCGGCGAAGAAACCGGGATAGGTGCGCAAATTGGCCATCATCAGGTAACCGATGATATTCATGGCGACCGAGAAGGCGAGCGTCTTCTTGTATCCGTAGCGGTCAGCATAACCACCGGTAAAGGTGGGCAGGATCGATTGGAAGATGAACCACCAGGCGTAGATGGTTCCCTTCATGGCGGCCGTGAAATGCAGTCCGCCGGGATCATCCGCCTGCATGATATACACCGGGACGACGGCGCGCACGCTGAAGTACGCCAGCCGTTCGAACATCTCGATGCCGTTCAGCTTCCAGTAGGTCGCCCCGAAGGCTCTCTTCTCTTTAAGGACGTCTTCTATTGGCTGCGTTGGTTCATTCACTGTCGTCTCACCTTTCGTATTTTCGGGATAGAAAATGCCCGGCCCTGAGACCCGGGCAATCCATCAAGTCATACGTTAGAGCGTGCTGTTAATTTTTGTACAAATCTATTTATTCTGTCGTGAGATCTTCACATCAGCCAGTCGTTTCCGATTTCGCGGCCAGTTCTCGTGCCTGTTCTTCAGATTCGATGATCGTGGGATTGAGGAATTTCAGAAGCAAGAACAGAATCAACGCGGCGAACAGCGAGGTGATCACCAGGATGATGAAGAAGGTGCTGTGCAGCAAGTCGTCCCATAAACTCCCGACCAATCCCGACAGGTAATTGCCGATGGCCGTCGCGGCGAACCAGCCGCCCATCATCATTCCGCGAATTTTCCAGGGCGACAGCTTCGACACCAGTGACAGACCCATAGGACTCAAGCACAGTTCACCCAGGGTAATCATGGCATAGGCGCTGATCAACCAGGAGACGCTGACCTGACCAAAATTACCGCCCGAAAACGCCGCCGAAGCCATAATGGCATAGCACCCAGCGGTCAAGAGCATGCCGATACCCAGCTTGGCGGCCGTTGACGGTTCGAATTTTCTGCGCCGCAGGATATTCCAGAAAACCACCAACAGCGGAGTAAACATCAGCACGAAGAACGGATTGACCGACTGGAACAGTTCGGGGCTCAGGGAGGTCCGGGTTGCGTCGCGCGCCCAGAAGGTGAGCGTCAAACCGTTCTGGTGGAACGCCATCCAGAAGAAGATAACGACACCGAAGATGATTAGCAGAGTGGTGACTCTACGGCGAGCCTGTTCCTTCGTCAAAACCACCTCTTTCCCCATTCCTTGGTCGGCGGCGTCTGACCCGCTGATGTTTTCGCCGGCGCGCACGTGTCTCTGGAAGATGGTAAAGGTCAGCAGCGATATGATCATCCCCACGCCGGCGGCGGCGAAGGCGTAGTGCCAGCCGTGGATGGGGTGAAGGCTGCGCAGGTATGCGGCCACCAGTGGTGAGAAGAATGCCCCGACGTTGATCCCCATGTAGAATATATTGTAGGCATCGTCCTTTTTCTCGGGCATATCGCGATACAGGTTGCCGAGCATCACGGAGATATTAGGTTTGAAACAGCCGTTTCCGATGATCAGGCAGCAGAGCGCCGCGAAGAAGAAGGGCAGCGGCCTGAAAGCCAGCAGGAAGTGTCCGCACATCATGAAGATGCCGCCGATGATTATGGTTTTTCTGATACCGAAAAGGCGGTCGGCAATGATCCCACCCAGGAAAGGCGTGAAGTAGACCCACCCGACATAGAGACCGTAAATTTGGCTGGTCTTATCGGTCGAAAATCCCAGCCCGCCTCCTCCGAACTGCTCGTTCATGTAGAGAGAGAGAATGGAGAGCATGCAGTAAAAGCTGAAGCGTTCCCACATCTCCGTGAGGAACAACACGGGAAGACCCGGCGGATGGCGCCGTTTTGTCGTCGCAACCTGTGTAGCGTCCAAGCGTATCCCTTTTCTTTATTATGCAGTTAAGGTGTCCTGAACGAATTTGTGAAATATAGCAAAATAATTTGATAAGGTCAAGTATTGAATAGAATATATCTCGTTTTTAAATAATTAATACTATTATATATAAAGTACCATAACCTACTGAATATAGCCCAGCGCCTTCAACCTCTCTCTGAGCATAGCCTCTTCATCCAGGTTCAGAGACGTTATACCGCTGCTGTAGATGTGAAAGTTCTGCTTCCACCGGTTTAATTGGTCGTGGAGGACGTCAGTACGCGCTGCCCGCTCTTCGGCAGTCATCTCCAATCGCACGCCGTGCTTGATGACGAGTTCCTCTCTGGGAGGATCGAAAATGTTATCGCCGTACCGGTAAGTGAGAACCAGCTTGACTTCTTCGTCCTGCACACAGCGCATCATAAAAGGACCGTCCTCTTGAGTGATCAGTTCGGAAAAAGAATAACGCGGCTGCTCCACTACCGATCCATCATTCGTAAACGGCAGGAGGCTCTCACCCTTAAGTTGATCTGCATAGCGCTCAGGCTCGAGAATCTGTACGGCATCCAGAATGGTCGGCACAATATCTATGGAGTTGACCATCGATACAATTCTCCGCGAAGGGGCTGAGCCGGGGAATTTAATAATGAGTGGGATCTCTATCTCGGGACGATTCAGGGAGAAGCCATGCCCGTTAATCGGCATGCCATTCACATCGTCACACTCCCAGAATCCCTCCCCATGATCGGCTGTTAAAATAATGATACTCTCCTCGAAGAGACCGAGTTCTCCAAGTTTATTCAGCAGTCGTCCAAATTCCGCGTCGAAATAGTTCACTTCACCATCATAAAGCAGTTTCGAGACTTCCCGCTCACTGTCAGTCAGGTTTTTATGCAAAGGTCCCCCGGTGTTCTCTGTAATTAAGGGGCGGAGTTCCTCGTTGATTAACTTCTCGGCGAAGGCGTCCGGAGGATCGTAAACGCTGTGGGGGTCGATATACCACAACATGGCGAAAAAGGGCTCCGATCCGTGCTTTTGGGCCCATCGCAGAAAGGTATCATTGACCTGGGTGGCATCCGTATCACGCCAGGAACCATCCTCTATATAAAGATCAAATCCCTGATCGAGCCCGGTCCGGGAAGAGACATTTGGATTCGAGGATACCCCGAAGGTATGATAGCCATCCTCCCGGAGGATTTCCGCCAGCATCGTTAGGCGGTTCGAAACGCGTGTTTCAAAATCGAAATATCCGTGCTCGCTGGGGTAGACGGAAGCAAAGATTGAGGGGCTTGAATTAATGGTGTTCGATCCCTGTGCAATCGTGTTCAAAAAAACCACAGCCTGACCGGAGAACTCATCGATAAAGGGGGTTAATTCGCTCTCCCGGTTATACGCGCCGAGTCGGTCTGAACGCAGGGCATCTACGACTAGGAGGATGACGTTGGGGCGGTCTTCGGCAAGGGTATCCCTGAGTGTAGGTGTGATAATGTAGGTTATACTTAGCGCCGAAAGCGTAATGAATGTTGAAACGACGAGAATTGCAGTTGATGAAAGAATTCGCTCGAGACGGGATCTGACGACGTTCCAAAATGACAGGGACATCACTCGTACCAGCAGCAGGTTAAATAAACCAGCACCGAGGATGAACACGGGGAGGAGAGCCAGACTTATGAAGGTGAACTTGTAAACACGTGTATAGTACGCCGCGTACAGCAGAGCCGCCGCAGAGACGGATGCACTTAACAGGTAGGTGAAGACTCCGCGTGAATCCAATTCGCCCTCACTCTTGCGCTCCATGCGTCGCCGTTTCTCATACAAGACTGAGATGAGGTAGATAAAGCCAATCCAGCCGCTAACCGCCGCTGTGAAGATGAAGGTATACAGGAGAGTTCGCTCCACCTCGGGAGCAAGACAGAAGAAGATGGAATTTATCATCTGCAGGTCGAGATAACCGTGAACCAAAACCTGGTATGCGGTCCGTCCCAAAGCAAATATCATTGCAAAGGCTGATAAGATTATCGCAAAAGCGAAAGAGAACCTTATTCGTTTCGATATCATCTCGAAGACAACCGTTTAACGGAGCTACAGGGGGGGAAATAACAGGGCGAATCCACACAAATGTGAATCCGCCCTATCTGCTATTGCGTTGGTATTTGGCGAATTGAACCTTTCACGATCATCCGTTTTAATCGTTCGCGTAGAGCAGTGTCGAAGCGTTACTACTTCGTCAATTCGTCCAGTTCATCCACCATTGATGAGAAGTAAGCGACCAGTGCTTCGATGGGAGCCGGGGTGGCCATGTCTACTCCGGCGTCCTGCAGCAGTTCTACCGGATGCCTGGAGCTTCCGCTCTTCAGATAATTAAGGCAGCGGTCGGCTGCGCCCTTCTCCTTGTTCATGACGTCAGTCGCCATTGCCACAGCGGCGGCGTAACTGGTGGCATAGCTGTACACGTAATACCCGCGGTAGAAATGCGGGATACGGGCCCAGGACATCCCTGAGAGTTCTTCGTACTCAGCAGTGGGGCCGTGCCATTCGGTGAGAATGTCATAGTAGAGTTTGCTCAAAGTGTCCTTGGTCAGGGGTTGTCCCGATTCACCCATTTTATTCGCTTCCCACTCCCAGGTGGCGAACATGGTCTGGCGGTAGAAGGTCGTGCGGATGGAACTGATTTCGGAATCGAGTAGGGCGATCAGCTGCTGCTTCGCGGCTTCCTTCTTCGCACCTTTTTTAGCCTTCTTATATGCCTTACGGGCGTCAGCAATGAGCTTCTGTGAGAAGATCGCCTGGTTCAGCGTGGAGGCAACTTCGGCATTGAAGATGGCGTAATCCTTGTTTGGGAAGGGCTGCGTCGCTTCGGAATAGTAGCTGTGCATAGCATGGCCGATTTCATGCGCGATGGTTCCCACACCATCCATGGTGATCCCTTTCTCATAGTCGAAGTTATACAGCATAAAGGGATGCACTTCGTAGGCGCCACTGGAGTAGGCTCCGCCGCGCTTGTTCTCACTGGCGTAAGCATCAATCCAGCCGCTCTTCGGATTCAATCCGTAGGTGATATCCTTGATGTACTGTTTGCCCATCGGTTTCAGGGCGGTCGTAATCAAATCGACACCTTCTTCCCAGGTGTAGCGGGTCTCTTCCGCTTCAGCCAGGGAGACGTAATAATCCCAATGCCGATAGTTGTTCACGCTCAGGACGCGCTTGCGGATTTCGTTGTACTTGTGCAGGGGAGCCAGATTGGCCCGGGTAGCCTTCACCAGGTTGATGTAGACGTCCTCGGGAATGAAATTACCGGAGAGTGCCGCCTGCAGGGTGTTGTCGTATTTCCTGACAGTGCTGAAGTAGACATTCTTCTTGATGTTGCCGTTCATCAGCGCGGCCAGAGTATTGGCGAAGTTTTCATACCCGGTCCAGAGGGTTTTGAAGTATTCTTCGCGAATGCGGCGGTTCTTATCTACGCGCCAGCTGTTCCAGCCCGAATCGGTTACTTCAATCGAGTCGCCGTTATCATCGACGATGTACCCGAAGGTCATATCGACGTCAGTCAGCTTGGAGAAAACGTCCGATGCAGTACCCGTAACGTTGTAGGAGCCTGCGATGACGGCTTCCTCAGCCTCGGACAGCACGTGCTCCTGCTGCAGGTACATGTCATCATAAGACTTCTGGTAATCTTTCAGCTCGGGATTTTCAGCGATGTACCTGTTCATCGCCTCCTGAGGGATCATGAGCAGTTCGGGTTCGACCCAGGCGAGTTTCTGGCTGTACTTGATCCCCAGCATCTGCATCTGCTGCTGGCGACCGGCCCACTCCGTATTGCCCATATTGACGTGATAGTTGTACATCACATAGAGGAAGAGGTGTTCGAACTTCACCTCGATCTTCTCAGATAGAGCGTTGAAGTCGATGAGGCTCTGCGCCGGATTGGTGGCGTTCTCACCGGCGAAGGTGCCCTTGAATCCCGCCATCACATCCAACTGGCTCTTGACCCATTCGAAATCCTTCTCCCACTCGTCCATACCGGTGTAGATGTGGTCCGGACGCCATTTGTATTTGTCGGGGATTTCGGCGCGATCCAGTGCCAACAGGGTCAGGGGAACCGTAGTGAGCATCAGGATTGCGATAAGAAAAATGACTGAATGTTTCGCTCTCATTTTGTGTCCTTCTGGTTTATTGTTCTATTTTAGTCTGCCCGAATACAGTGAAGTTAACCAACAATACATACCATAAATACGACCGGTTTTAAAGTCAGATTGGTGATTCATGTAAGCAAAGAGTGTTTAGTCTAATAATATACGTTCTTATTGTAATATTGTCAACTAAAAATTTGCTCCGTCTTTCTAACAAAATCCCTGAAAAGTTGCAGAACGAAGGTTTTAGGCGACTTTTGGCTTGTTGACCAGAACCGTTCAGCGCCACGGATAATCCATCTCAGCATTCCCCCTTGATTTTTCGGTCTGATTTTCCTATATTTAGGACGATCAACCTGAATCGATGTCTTTCATGAGGTCAGTCACTTCAGATTCGGCTTTTCATTTGTCGAAATCAAAGCTCCGTCTGGGCACCTCCTCGTTTTCGTCTAAAGATTGGGTGGGGCCTTTCTATCCTGAAAGAACGCAGCCTGCGGACTACTTGCGCCGTTACGCCGAGCATTTTGACACGGTCGAGGTGGATGCCACCTATTACGCCATCCCCTCCAGAAGCACCGTGGATGGCTGGAAAGACAAAACACCCGACGGCTTCCTGGTTTCAGCCAAATTTCCACGCTCCATCGTCCATGCAGGCGAGGGCTCAAAACCCGATCCGGTGGTCATCCTCGATCCCGAGAAGACGTACGGCGAACGCGACAAGTTTCTGTCCGTAATGAGCGGATTGCATGAACGGCTGGGGCCGTTGATCCTGCAATTCCCTTACTTCAGAAAAGAGGATTTCGACTCGCCCGATCGCTTTCTGGAAAAGCTCGACCGTTTCCTGAGTGACCTTCCAAAAGAGTATCGTTATGGTGTAGAGGTCCGAAACCGGACCTGGGTGAATGCAACCCTGACCGGGCTGTTAAGAAGACATCAAACTGCTCTTGTGCTGGTGGACCACGCCTGGATGCCCCACGGTGATGAAATCGCCGCAAATATCGATCCAATTACATCCAATTTCAGCTACATCCGCCTGATCGGTGACCGCAAGGAGATCGAAGCAGTTACTACGACATGGAAGAGGGAGGTCATCGACCGGACGGAAAGGCTGCAGCGATGGGCGCGGTTGATCGCGGAGCTTGACCGGCACGCCGATACAATCTACGTTTATGTCAACAACCATTACGCCGGACACGCGCCCGCAACCGTCCGGCGCTTACAACAATACGTTAATCAGGTCTTCTGAGAAATACTGATTCACATAAATATCCTTGGTGTTAAAGATGGGTCAGACCCTGGTTGAAAAGATCGCTCAGCGCCACGCCGTAGGTTCGGATTCTACCCAGACCGTACGCAGCGGCGATTACCTGAGTATCCGCCCGGCTCACGTCATGACGCATGACAACACCGGCGCGGTTATTCCGAAATTCAGAAGCATCGGCGCGGCTAAAGTAGCTCTCCCCCGCCAGGTGGTTTTCGCTCTGGATCACAACGTTCAGGATACTTCTGAGGGCAATCTTCAGAAATACGCCAAGATCGAAGCATTCGCCGGGGAGATGGGCAACGATTTCTATCCGGCCGGCAGGGGTATCGGACACCAAATCATGTGCGAAGAAGGGTACGCCTGGCCGGGCACCATGGTGGTCGCATCTGACAGCCATTCCAACATGTACGGAGGTCTGGGCTGCCTGGGAACACCGGTGGTTCGCACCGATGCCGCGGCCATCTGGGCGACGGGGCGCACCTGGTGGCAGGTCCCCCCCATCGCCAGAGTGGTACTCAAAGGCGAACTGCATAGGGGCGTCACGGGGAAGGACGTCATCCTCGCCCTCTGCGGCTTCTTCAACCGGGACGAAGTGCTGAACCATGCCATAGAGTTCAGCGGAGACGGCATCGCCAAGCTATCCATCAGCGACCGCTTGACCATCGCCAACATGACCACGGAATGGGGCGCCCTGGTCGGCCTCTTCCCCATCGATAATGTACTCATTGACTGGTTAAA
>JALGZU010000335.1 GCA_025774735.1 candidate division LCP-89 bacterium
GGTCCCCGAAGGTCCGAACGAGTGCTGGAGCATGGATTTCGTCTCCGACAGCCTGGCTGATGGGCGCCGGTTCCGTGCATTGGCGATAGTCGATAACTTTAGTCGTGAGAGTGTTGCCATCGAGGCCGGTGTATCGATGACCGGAAAGGACGTTGCCGCTATATTGGACGGCTTGGGACCAACGAGAAAGCTACCCCGTACGATCACCGTGGACAACGGACCCGAGTTCACCTCGAAGGCACTGGACCAGTGGTGTCACTGGAACGGCGTGCGTCTTGATTTCATCCGCCCCGGGAAACCGGTGGAGAACGCCTTCGCGGAGAGTTTCATCGGCAGGCTGCGGCAGGAATGTTTGAATCAAACGTGGTTTGTCAGCATCGAGGAAACCCGAGAAAAGCTGGAACAGTGGCGCAAGGAGTACAATGGATTCCGACCGCACCGGTCTCTGGGGAATAAAACTCCCAGAGACTTTCTTGCTGAATACTTAAATCCGGAACCATGCGAAGAAGCAAATCTTCTAACCTGAATTTTGGACCCGAAACGAGGAGACCCGCATTTTTGCTGTCTCTAACATGAACTTTGGTACGAAAACTGGGGGTTGGTCAATCCAGAAAAAGTATCCCCGTTTGGCAAGGAAGGTCGTTTTTCTTTCCGGTGTTTCCTTCACGGAACAGGCGATCCAAAACATGACCAATATGGGTACGGTTTTTCTTCCCAAGCCCATAAAGCCGGAGACCCTCGTTGGAACCCTTCAGACAGTGGCAGGGGAAAGCGGGGATGTGGAGTCTCGGCCTGATTCCCCATCGTCGGACGGTTGAGGGTTTCAAGACACACCAGCTCATCTCCGTTTCCCCATCCTGATCATCGGAACCGGATCCTGCGTGGACCTGGGAGTTCTACCTCTCGGTCGTCGGCCTCCATTTCCCGGACCTGTTCCCGCATAAAGGTCATCAGGCCCCGCCAGCCGGCATTCCGTGTCGTGGCCATCCAGGCGTAGGTGAAGGCGAGGGAGAAGTGGTCCTCGGCGGTGCGGATGTAGCGATACTTCTTGGCCCCCGTCTCGGCGTTCTCATCCAGGATCTTGGCGTTGGCGGTCAGGTGCTGGGCGAACAGGTCCACGATCGGCAGACGGCGGGGGAGGAGAACCTTCTCATCGCGCAGGGCGGCCCGGGAAGCGTCGAGGGCCTCGGTGAGGTTCACCTGGACAACAGCAACACGCTGTGAATGTTCTCGTAGCTGTCCCTGGCGATGCCCTGGACCAGTTTTTCGAGCTGTGCCGAGTCAATTCCTACCTCTGATGGCGAGGCCACCTCGAAACCGTCATTCAGCTGTTGTGGTGAAGAAATTTCATCATTTTGTGGTGTGGATCGACAGGCAGTGATACTGAACAGGCAGGCGAGATAAAAAACCAGGTTGCAGATTATCCGAGGCATCGTGCCGAAAAAATTCAGTCTTCCTCGTTGCGGCGTTCTTTTCGGGGTGTCTCCTGTTCAAGCTTTCAGTTTATTTTAGCAAAAGGTTCCGTTCAAAGAATGCGACCACTCTCCGCACATAGTCGTAGCGGCTCTCCTCGGTACCGATGACGTGACGCTCGGCCGGGTAGTACATCACCTCGAAGTCTTTTTCGAGCTCGATGAGGCGCTGGACCATCAAGGCCGTGTTGAGGAAAAGAACGTTATCATCGCGCAGACCGTGCACGAGGAGAAGAGGATCCTCCAGACCCTCCGCGTGCAGAATTGGGCTCGAGACCTGGTAGGCCTCGCGATCCTCGTATGGCAAATTGAGCACCCGTACCGTCCAGCTGTGACTGGACTGCACCCAGTCTGTGACCGGTGCGGAGGCTACTCCAGCCGCAAAAACCCCGGGGTGGCGAAAAAGCGACATCAGTGCCAAGAAACCGCCGTACGAAAGACCGTAGATACCGACGCGGGAACGTTCGACGCCGTGCTCACTCGACAGGAAATCAACGGCGGCAACGACCCCCTCGACATCCGTTGTCCCTATGGAACGATAAATATCGTTGCGATAATCCCGTCCGAACCCGGAGCTTCCCCGGTAGTCCAGATCGAGAACCGTGAAGCCCTGTTGCACAAAATAATTGAGCAAGCCCAGGTGATCCGCATAGCCGTATACGCTCCAACCCCGGTGCGAGAACTGTCTGTCGCCGCCACCGTGGAGGTGAATCAAAGCGGCCCTTTGCGGATTTGGAGGGTCAGGTTTGTAGAGTGCTGCCCACACTTGACCTCCGTCTGGATGGCGAAAGGACACGATCTCGGGTCTCATCATTGGGTGGGAGTAGAAGGCATCCGTTCCGCTCTCGGTGATCCTTGTGCGATTGGCACCCTCTCTCGGATCCTGAAGGAAGAGATCGGGGAGTTGTGTAGAGTTGCTGTGAATCACTGCCAGGCGCTTCCCATCGGGGCTCAGTGCTCCCTCATTGCGTCCCGGCTCACTGGTGAGTCGGGTAAGCGGTCCGCCGCCGGCGGGCATGAGGTAAAGGTGGTCTTCACAGGGATGTTCTCGGCTTGCCCGCAAGAGCCATGTGGAGCGATCCTTGGACAACACGGCACCGCGAACCTCCCACTCGCCGGCGGTCAGGGCACGGATCGTGCCATCCTTTTCTATCAGGTAAAGGTGGCTCCATCCCGTGCGTTCCGAGGCGAAGACGATGCGTCCATCGGGGAGCCATTCGAGGAGAGATGGCCTGAATCTGTCGCTTTGGATTTGCGGTCCTCCCAGCCAGGCATCGTCCCGGTCGTGGGTAAGCACGTGCGTTTTCCCGTTCTCGAGATCGACTTCGGCAATCCAGAAGTCTTTGTGATCCTGCGATAGAACCTGGATGACTGCACGATTTCCATCCGGGCTCCAGGAAGGACCGAAGTAAAGAGGGTGACGTCCGCGGGCTTCCTCGAGCTCCAGCCATCGGACATCGATTTCCTCCGCTGCCGCTCTCGGATCGAAGCGTACGACACCCAGACGCAGTTCGTCCTGCGGTTCTCCCACTCTCGAGCGGCCCTCTCGAACCTCACCATTGCCGCTTTCCGTTACATAATCCATGTAGCGGGAGGGTGTACGTTGTCCCGACGGCCTGCTTGCCGTGAAAGTCAAATAGCTTCCATCTGGACTCAGGCGGAGGCGAGTCAAGGTAAATCCCGAAGGAACGGGAATCGGCTGGGACGGGTCAGGCCATGAGGACAACCGACGGGCCAGAGCCGCCTTGTTCCGAGACCGATCGCGGCGTATCCGTTCCGAGATCTCCATTTGTCGATCCTGCCGTAGCTCGGAAATCTGCGATTGAGCAGATTCGGATCGAACGAGTTTTCTCGTAAGCTGCTTGATCTTGCCGAACTCCACATCGTAGCGAAAGAGATTCGCTCCCATCATGAAGTGTATCGCGCCGCCGTCGGGGAGCATCTCCGCACGGCGGGGCGACCGTTCTTGGGCCACCACTGCCTGAACCTGCTCGCCGTTTTCTCGGTCAGCATCGTATAGATAGAGTCTTCCGAAAAGCACCCAGGTCGCTCGCCGCCCGTTGCGACTCCAGCTTGGATCCGGGGGGGGAATCAAGGGAACCTTATCGATCGGCACTTCCATTGCCTTCCGCCCATCCCGGTCGACCCAGAACCATGGGTCGGCACCGGGATCGTCCGCAGGACCGGGATTGTGATTCCATCTGAAGTAAACCCCTGAGCCA
>JALGZU010000030.1 GCA_025774735.1 candidate division LCP-89 bacterium
GAGATACTTTTCTACCATTTTCGGTTTTAATTTTTGAACCTCGTAAAATAACTGAATGCCATCCATTTGAGGCATTTTCAAGTCGCTGATAACCAAGTCATAATCATTCTTCTTAACTTTTTCCAGGGCCTCGTGTCCGTTGGCTGCGGTGTCTCCCCGGTGGCCCATACTCCAAATGATCTCCAAGAAAAGATCCAACATTATGGGATCATCGTCCACAACAAGGATGCGCCGTTCTGAGGTTGAATTTTGGCTATCCTCGACCAATTCCTCAGCCTCCGGAGTTTTATCTGTGACGGGAAGGCGAATTCGGAAGGTCGCCCCCTGTCCGGGTTGGCTGTCAACCTCAATGTGTCCTTCGTGGCTCGTGATCATCCCGTGAACCATACTCAATCCTAATCCAGTTCCCTCTCCCATCGGTTTTGTTGTAAAGAATGGATCAAAAATCCGTCCCATTATATCCCGGGACATTCCAGGGCCATCGTCTTGAATTTCCACAAGCACCTTATGGCCTTCATTTCTTGTTCGAATACAGATTTTCCCACCTCTCTTCTTCGAGAGAATAGCCTGCTGGGCGTTTCTCAATAGGTTTAGGAAAACTTGTTGCATTTGGTGAAAGTCCACCAAACAGAAGGGAAGCTCGGTATCGAAGTCTATCTCCAAATCGATTCCGGCAGCCTGATATTGTTTTTCAACCATATCAAGAGTCTTCCGAAGGATGCCATTGAGGCCAAGGATCTTTCTTTCGGGTTGGGATTTTCTGGAAAAATCCAGCAAACTATTGACGATTTTCCTGCAACGTTCGGCGCAAGTTGAGACCCGTTCGAGGTCCAAGGATAGTTCCGGGTGAGTATTTTTTACCAACAGTAATTGGGAAAATCCCAAAACTCCACCTAACTGGTTTCGAAGTTCATGAGCCACTGTTGCCACGACTTTGCCAATTGAGGAAAGCCGTTCAGCCTGAACGAGATCCAATTCATCCTGCTTTGGAGGCGAAACTTCCGAAGCGACTGCGATCAAGCCTTGACAAGAGTTTCCAGACTCCTCAAGAGAAGAAAATGACAGTCTGGCGTTGATAACTCCTCCACCTTTTTTGGAAATGGATGCCTCCTCCTCTGTAAAGGATCCACCCTCTCGCAGCTTTTCTTTAATATTAGCAATGGGTTTCGCGGCGCTCCATAATACCCGCAATTCCCTCCCCATTATTTCTTCTTTTTTAAATCCGGTTTTTTTTGAACCCATCTGGTTGAAATCGATGATCCTGCCCTCGGAGTCAACCGCGAAGGCCAGAGTGGGTAGGTTTTGGAAAAACCGCCGAAATTGTTCCCCTTTCTTCCTATATCTCTCGGTTTCATTCTTAACCTGACTGTGGAGTAAGGAATTTCTTAACACATTCGCAACCGCGGAAGCTACCATCGTGGTGAAGTGGATTTCACGAGCGGTGAAGGATTTCCTCCCTCGAGAAGCTTTCAGACACAAAGTGCCGTAAACCTCTTCACCATGGCAAAGCGGTAAAACGAGAAGAGTTCGATATCCCAGACCGAGTAAGGTCTCCCGAACAGATTCCATCAAAGGGCTCTTTTCAACATTGGAAATGATCACTGGATCCTTGGTCTTCAACGCCTCCTGGATCTCGGGATATTTCCCAATTTCCAGTGGCAGTCTCCGAATCTTTGGATCGTCACTCGAGGCCAGGACGAAACATCTTTCCGGATCTTCTTCCTTCAAAATGACGGAAACCCTCAGGGCGTCAAGTGAATCAGCTACATGGACTGTAATGGTTCGGAGAATAGTGTGGAAATCGAGCGTCGAAGTCGTCGCCTGCATAATATTCAAAAGTGTTCGAAAGTCATCCCGTTCTTGATGAATTTGAGCCACCCGGCCATGCTTTCGACGATCCACGATGGCGGAGAGGCCATAGTACAAGGCCACCATCATATAGAATGGAATCAGGAGTGGTGGCGGAAGTCCTCCTAGATTGTCCAGCGAAGAATTCCACTCGAAAAACGGGAAAAAGCTGATCAAGATTACCGCTAGCGAGCCCACAACCATTTTCGGAATACTCTCGGTGAGGGCAATGACAAGAATTAAAATGAAAAAGGAAAGAATCAATCTCGGAGTTGAAAGACCTGCAACTGATAGAACGAACAAAAACAGGAAAGTGTCTGCGATGACGATCCAGAGACCGAAAGTTTTCTTTGTTTGGAGAATCAGAGATTTTCGAGACAATAAAACATGGGTGAGGAGGAACGCCAGGAGAACTCCCCACCCCGCCGCCTGAGCAACAGCCCCCTCTCGGGTTAGAAGTAGAAGTCCTGTCGCCGCGGCGAACAAACCCGCTCTCACCAGAAGAAAGGATTTTTCTCCCGACAGGAAAAAGGGCAGGTCAATGAGACTTGGCGTCTTTAAAAATCTTCTCATCATCAAAACCTCCCATCAAACAGGCACCGAAGGAAATTTAGTCTCTAATCGTTTTCTTTCAAACAGATTTCACTTTCCCAGCGGATTTTCCTGTCGGGAGGGAGAATTTTTTGAATATGTCAAAGTATTGACAATGAGGTGGGAAAAATTCTCAGATTTTCTCAATACCTTCAATTCTTTTCGGCAAAAAAAAGCCCTTTCAAGTCCTGAGAAGGGTCCTTCCCTAATACCTGTTCCACTAGGGGTGCAAATTTTGGAGCCCTCCGATGAGACAGGGATTTGGGTCATTATTGCGGGCTGGCAACCAGTACTCTAAATTCTCACCGTAATGGCTGGAGATCTGTACATCTTTCGACAGAACGGCAACCATCACCAAGTGGCTATCCGCACCCGAAGGATAGGAAACGATTGGATCGCCTCCGCCATCCTTCTTCCCAAGACCCCGAACGATCCTGAAGAAATCCTCCGGAGTGGGACCAATCGGATTGCGGTTCAGGTTCGGTCGGAATATGAACGGGAGGCTGCCGACCGGATGGCTTTTATTCTTGAAACCGTGTACGGCTGCTCTCGGATGGGCTGAGATTCCAGGGGGATCGGAATCAATGGGGGAAAACCCAAAAAAGGGAACCCCGATTGAGGCCACCGTCGAGGTGGAGCGGTTCGGTCGAGGACGCAATCGATATGAAGCCCGGCCGGCGAGAATGTCCGTGGGAGGAAAACCCGTTTCATTTCAGGTGGAAGATTTCATCACCTACGGGTGGACCCGGCGCGGTGCCCAAAGACAATGCGTTCGAAAGGTAATCTCCTTCCTAAAAACACGGGCGAAGGAACTCGAGAAGTAGTTTACGGTACGCCCCCCACTTCCAAGCTCCAACCTCAACAGGAAAGGTTCCGGACCCTCTCCCACATCTCCTGGTCACTTGGATGCGTGTAAATCGTCGTCGTCAGCGGCGACACATGCCTCGCAAACCTCTGCGCCAGGAAAAGGTCTCTTGAGGCACGGTAGACGTTGGTTACAGCCGTATGCCTCAAGGCGTGGAAGGGATAGAGCCGATCAAATCCGGCCTTCACCTGCCAAGTTCGGAAGGCATACTGAATCCGCCTTTTTGAGATCCGAATTCTGGACTGAGAACAGAAGAGCGGATCCTCCGGCTGCAATCCCTCGCCCCTTTTGGCCTTGTAGGCCCAGAGCTTCCGAAACTTAGCCACCAAGGCGTCCGGCAGGAAAACATCGCCCTTTCGGCCACCCTTGGCGATTTCGGGGCGGATTCTGAGGCGATGCCGGGTCTTTCCTTCCCCTGAATAGACGTCCCCGACATTCAGGCCAACAACCTCGGCAAGCCGTAGGCCGGTCCCCAAGGCCAGGGAGAAAATAAGGTGATCCCGGGGATTGCAAGCCGTCTCCTTCAGGATCGTCTTCTGCTCGTTTCTGGTTAGGGTTTGTGGGCTAAGGAAAGGCATTTATTCCTCCTCCTAGCCCCACAGGATGGCTCTAGCTATCGACAAGTCAAGAGGATTCTAACTGGGCGGCTCTCATTCTATATTTGAAAATTTAGCGAAATCCGAACCTCGATATTTGGGCCGGAGGCGCGCTACCGCGCCGTTCCTGACTGCTGTCTGCTGCTAGTACTTGACAGTGCATAGTACTATGCACTACCCTGTACCCCTCGAGCGAGAACTATGGTCGAACTCAGCGATTGGAACGCTCAGATACGGCGAGGGCTGTTGGAACTCTGCATCCTGGGGCTCCTGGAGAAGAAGCCGAACTATGGATACGAGATCGTCACACGACTGGCGCAAGCGCCCAACCTGGCGGCCAGCGAGGGCACTGTCTACCCACTGCTCCGCCGACTGCGCAAGCTCGGCTGGCTGGAAACCTCCTGGGAGGAATCAGACTCGGGACCGCCACGACAGTACTACCGGCTCAGCCCCAAGGGTCGTGGGTACCTGAAGGCGCTGCGCAGGGAATGGAACCAGTTGATTGCCTCCGTCGGAATCTGCATTGACGGCGGGAAGGAGAGGTAGTGTCACACCAAAATCCACTCGTACGTCGCTACCTGGAGCAACTCGACGCCGGGTTAGACGAAACACACATTCACGAGGATGAGCGCCAGGAAATCCTCAACGATATCGAGAGCCATCTCGCCGAAGCAATGCGGTCGGGCAGGGCACTCTCCGACGCCATCACGAAACTCGGCCCGGCCGACGACTTGGCGAAGTCCTATTGCCTGGAGTTGACACTTAATCCACGGCACTTGGCGGATGGGTCGCCAGGAAGGCGGATTGTCGCCGCACTGACCCGGGCGGGCGCTTTGCTGGCCTCGACGCTTCTCACCATCGTCATGGGGAGTCTCAGTCTGGGCTTGCTTCTTGGAGGCTTCATCGCGGTGCTGGGAGGTCTCATTGCCCCCTTCCTGCCTTCCGATTGGCTCGACCCGACTTTGCGCGCCGGGCTTCCACAACTCGTGGTGATCGTCCTCGGCGTCATTCTCATGGCCGTTGGAATCCCCTCTTTCCGACTGGTCCATGTCATCCTGCGCTTTCTCATCAGAACAATCCGAAAGGATCTTAGGGGAGTATCCAAATGAACACCTCATCCGGTTTCAGCGTCCGACATCGATTCCCGGCCCGGATCACCAAAACCATCGCCCTCGGGCTCCTGCTCATTTCCATGCCGGCCACACCCCTCTTCGCCAAGGAGCGTGTGCTGCACGAGGAGCTTGCGGCCGAGCAGATCGACGCCATCGTGCTCACCGGAGGCAATGGCTCGGCGCGCATCTTGGTAGGAGACGAGGACATAATCAAGATCCGTGTCGAAGTCCGTCCCGAGAAGTGGTCGGACAACGAGCCATGGCAAAAAATCAAGGATTGGTTCTTGTCCTCGGCTTACGAAGATATGGACGATCTCATGGACGCGATCCGTTTGGATGCGGACCCGTCCCAAAGGGGCAAGCTCAAGCTCGGTCTCACACCACCGGTACGTACCCGCGAATCGAAGGTGCGTGAAGACTGGCAGATCACGGTGCCGGAGCGACTCTCGGTCAAACTCAAGATGTCGCACGCGACGGCGGAGATCCAAGGCGTTGCGGGAGGTGTCGACATCTCGCTGGGAAACGGCTCGGCCGACGTGGATGTGCCCGGTGGTGATCTGGATGTCGCGCTGTTGGTCGGGAAAGCCCAGGTGCGTACCGGGTCGGAATCAGTAGGCGAGCTTAGTGTTCAATCTCAGGTCGGCAATACACGTCTGTGGATGAAGGGAATGAAGGTGAAGTACCCCAAGCCGCCCGGGCCAGGGAGCCACGTATCGCTCTCGGGGAATGGTGAAGATGACATCAGTATCTTCGTCCAAGTCGGGGATGCCTCGTTGAGGGTCAACGATCAGTGACGTTCGGAAATGGCCTTTCATGCGGGAGTTGTCCGCCTTGTTGGGAGTGAGATGCGATCACGAGAACGAATCGTGAAGGCAACACGAGCCACCGCGTGATCTGACGCGAGGAGGAAACGATGCGATTTGCCCTCTTTTTTTTGAGGTTCTTGACCTTTGTCACCGTGACCGGATGCTACGCGGCGGATGACCTGACGCGACCGTTGACCAAGACCGAGTGGGTGGAAGACCTACACTATCTAGCGCGCGAGCTGCCGAAGCGGCACGTTGACCCGTTCCGCGAACAAGACGAGGCGACGTTTCGCGAAGCCGTCAGAAACCTCGACTCGCGGCTGGACGAGTTGCAGGGCCACCAGATCCAGATCGAGCTGGGCCGGTTGGTGGCGATGATCGGGAAGGGCGACGGCCACACCGAGCTCTACCTTCCGCGAGAGGGACGCGGATTCCGGCGGCTTCCCGTCGCGCTGGCGCTGTTCGGCGACGAGCTGCGTGTTTACGCCTCCTTGCCGGACCACGAAGACCTGCTGGGGACTCGCGTCGTCACGATCGGTGGAATTGGCGCAGACGAGGCCTACCGACGCGTGCTGCCGTTAATCGCCCACGACAACGAGGTCGAGTTCAAGCGGTCGGCGCCGATCTACCTGTCAATAACCGAAGTGCTTCACGCCATGGGCCTATCCGATGATCCGGCCCACGCGATCATTGATTTCGAGGGCGCCGACGGTGCAATCGTCCAGCGGACCCTCGAGGGCCGACCCACCGAATCGCTGGCCGGTGCCGACTGGGTCAAGGCCCGCTCGGAGAGCGACACGCCATTGTACGCGCAGCGATTCGACGAGAATTACTGGTTCAAATGGCTGGAAAACAAACGCACCATCTACGTCTCCTACCGGCGCTGCCAGAACCAGAAAGACCGGCTCAGTATCAAGCGCTTTGCCCGCGAGCTGTTCGCCTTCGTCGACGAGCACCCGGTCGATCGTTTCGTGCTGGACCTGCGAAACAATCGCGGAGGCAACTACAATCTCAGCGATCCGCTAGTGAAAGGAATCCGTGAGAGCGAAAAGATCAATCGGCCCGGGAGCCTGTTCGTGATCCTTGGCCGCGAGAGTTTCTCTGCTGGGGTCGTCACGGCGATCCGCCTGAAACGCGAGACCGCCGCGCTACTCGTCGGTGAACCTCCCCGCAGCCGCCCCAACGGCACGGAAAACTACGAGTGGATGCACCTACCGAACTCGCGCTTGCGTATCGATTATACCGATCGGCTAGCTGACCACTGGCCCGAGTTGGGCGACGCCCCGCTGGTTCCGATCGACGTGGCCGTGGAAAACTCGTTCGAGGACTACCGAACCGGACGCGATCAGGTCCTCGAAACGATCCTCGAGCACGGGCGCTGACTCGGATCGGACGATGCCGAAACGCCGTTCTCGCCGCCCTCATTGTGTGCGCGGTCGCCTTGTCGGGAGTTCATCTTCGCTGCCCCCTTCCCTATAGGTTTCCCAACGAGGTTATACTCTGCTAATAGATGGTGAAGTGGTTCACCGAGTTTAAACTCACCGAAGATCCTCACTTCGCCTTCACGATCGTTTCCAATTCCTTCCAGACGAATGGTTTATGTACCTGAAATTGTCGTTTCCCGGACAATCCCACCGATTTTTTCCGTCAAAACTGGGCTTGAAACGCACTTCGAGATTCACCCTCGATACCAGAAACGATCTTCATGCAGGGTTAAGCGGCTTGATTCAATTCAACGATCGGGAGGTGCTTACGACCGGCTAGGTAGCTGACCTTCAGCCTCATAGGTCGGCCACGTTTACCTTTCACGGGGGCTTCAGGTGCAGCACAAGGAGACCAACTTGGTCATTTTCGTCGAGGTTCGAAGCGTGGCGCAAGGCAGGCTGGCCTGAGATTGTAGTAAACCTCATCAGGCGTCCTTGCATTCAATGCGGAATGCGGTCGGTGAGAGTTGTACCAATCGACGAAACAACCCAATTCCGTCCTGAATCCTGACCGGGAGAAGGGAACAAGGATTTTCCGCGTCCCCTCGTTTTTCATCGACCGGATTGCACGCTCGATCACCGAGATACTGCCGTACTTGCCGACCGCACCGAACCGTTGTCGGATCTTCTGCCGGCGGCACCAACGGCAAAATCCCTCGTCTGTAAACTGAGTCCCCTGATCGGTTATCAGATGCCGGGGCTTCCCTTCTCCCCTTCTGATCAAACGGCTGAAGAATTCCCAAACAGCCATGGATTTGGGTTGCTGGTCGAAGATCTCGAATCCCAGGATTCGCCTCGAGTAGTGATCGACAGCTATTGCCACCCACCAGCAGAAAGGCCACTGCTGCGGGAGGGCGAAAGGAATCCACGCGGCCCAGAACCCAAGGGATGTCGGCACCGTCGTGAGATCGATGTGCCAAACTTCGTTTGAAAAACGGGACCGGACGAGTTGCTTCGGTTTCACCCGGACCGCTTCGGGTTCCCGTCGAGGCCTGTCTTTCAGCATGCGGTCCACAGTGGTTGAGCTGAGGTGCAACCCGGCACGGCAGAGAACCCCGGCGATCCGGGCCTTACCCATCGCAGGGCACAACACTTTGAGCCGTCGCACGAGGTAGGCCACGAAAAGGGGGTACTTGTTGACAGGCTCGATCGTCTGGACGAGGGCCACTGGCCCTTTTTCGTCCAGACGCCCCATCCAGGCGGCGACCGTGGCCGGAGTCACCAGCATCCGCTCTGCCACCTGATCTGCAGACCAGCCCCGTGCGGCCCGCAACTCCAGGATGGCGAGTCTCTCGATGGGGTGGTAATGGGGTCGCTGGTGGGCCGGGAGACGCTCCATTCGGGCATCCTTGAGGCGCATCTCCTCGCCCAAGAAGTTCAGCTCCTGCCGGAGCCGGTCGTTCTCCTGGCGGAGCCGAACCAGGACATCGCTGTGGTGCGCTGCCCGGGCACGGACACAGCTCAGGGAGTAGTGGGCCAAGGAGATGGCCTGGAGGACTGCAGAGCGAATCCGTCGAGGCCAGCTCCTGGGCCAGGGGAGCTCGGGGTGTGGCTTGCCCGGCATGAGAACCTCCGAAATTAGAGGAAAACTTTGCCAGGCTATAGGATAATTAATTGAGGAATGAGGTTATAGAAGGATATGTGACTGTGGAAAAATTTCGCTGGACCACTACACCCTTCACAGATCGTGATAAAAACCTAACTGCGGCCTCACGGCGAGTTGGCCCGCACAAATTGACACTCAGGGAATCATGATATGAACAACTCCCGGAAAACGTCAGATCCGAATTTCGACGAGGACGCCATCCTGCGGTCGATCCTGGAAGGGACCTCGACCGAAATCGGTGAACGATTCTTCGCTGCACTGGTCAAGAAATTGTCTGAAGCCCTAGGCACCTTTGGCGCCTGGGTAACGGAGTACGACTGCACAACGAACCGGATGCGCGCCCTCGCCTTCTGGCTGGACGGCAACTGGGTCGAGGAGTACGAGTACGACTTAGTCGGGACGCCGTGCGAACCGGTCATCCAGGAATCGCGGTTGATCCATTTTGCCGACAACATCATCGATCTATTTCCGAAGGATCCATCTCTTCGGGACATGAACGCGGTCAGCTATATGGGGCTGCCGTTGCGGGATGTCGACGGAAGGACCCTCGGGCATCTCGCTGTCCTCGACCGACAGCCAATGCCGGGGGCGGCCCGCGGGACCGCAGTGTTCAAAATTTTCGGAGCCCGGGCCGAGGCCGAAATGCGGCGGCTGCGCGCCGAGAGTAGGGTTCGCGATCGCGAGGAAAAGCTTGGTCGCCTTGTCGACAGCGCAATGGACGCGATTGTCGAACTCAACGAGGAACAGACAGTGACCCTGGCGAACCCGGCGGCGGAAAGAATGTTCGGTTTACAGGCTGAAAAAATGACCGGCCAATCATTCAACAAGTTCCTCGCCGCCGCCTGCCGCGATCGGATGGGGAATCATTGCGCTGAGCTCGAAGCCGGATCTTCGGACCGACCTTTTATGTGGATACCTGGTGGGCTCCAGCTGATCCGGGAGGGTGGCGGGACGATCGCGACCGAGGCGACCTTGTCGCGATCGAAGACCGGAGCAGGGATCCATTTCACCCTGATCCTCCGCAACATGAATGAACGGTTGGAGGCGGAACGGAAGATCCGCTCGCTCACCTCCGAGACCAAATATCTACGTCAGGAGATCCGGGCCGCGCACCATTACGATTCGATGATCGGAGATAGCGGAGCACTTCGAAAGGTTCGGCGCGAGATTGAGGAGGTCGCAAAGACCGATTCCAGCGTCCTCATTCTGGGCGAAACCGGGACAGGCAAGGAACTGGTGGCGCGGGAAATCCATGCCGGCAGCCGCCGCCGCGACCAATCCTTCATCAAGGTCAACTGCGCCGCCATCCCCGCGGCGCTGATCGAGAGCGAGTTCTTCGGCCACGAGAAGGGGGCCTTCACCGGAGCGACGCAGAAGAGGGAGGGACGTTTCGCCCTCGCCCACGGTGGAACCATATTCCTGGATGAAATCGGGGAACTGCACGTTGACCTGCAGGTCAAACTTCTGCGCATCCTTCAGGAGGGTGAGTTTGAACCGGTCGGAAGTTCCAGAACCCGAACCGTTGATGTCAGGGTTCTGGCTGCCACCAACCGGGACCTAGAGGAAGAAGTCCAAAACGGAAAATTCCGCGAGGATCTCTTCTATCGACTCAATGTGTTCCCCTTGCACGTCCCGCCGCTGAGGGAACGGGGTGAAGACATCGGCCTGCTTGCCTCGACATTCCTTGAGAAGTTCGCAACCCGCATGGGACGTACCGTGGAGCCGTTGACCTCCGAATGCCTGCGTCGTCTAAAATCTTACGATTGGCCGGGGAACGTTCGAGAGCTGCAAAACGTGATCGAGCGTGGCTTGATCACGGCGCGCGAGGGCCGACTAAACCTGGATCGCGCCTTCCCCATAACCGCCCAGCTGAGTTTACCCACGCGGGCCGCCCGTCCCGATCCGGATAAAGCCATTCTGACCGTTCGTGAGCTTCAGCAAATTGAGCGCGACAATCTGGTCCGCGCGCTGGAGGCAACGGGGTGGCGAGTGTCCGGTAACGGAGGCGCTTCACAACTCCTCGGGATACACCCGTCGACGCTGAGCTCCCGGATGAAAGCGCTTAAGATCAAGCGTCCCCGATAACCCCCCTTACCTTTCCGGGAAAACCGCTCCCGTCGAATTTCACCGGCTCCAACTACATTTCCGAAGATCCGAAATTTCGTAAATTTTCCTCCTGAGATTTCGTGATTCGCGAAATCTCACGAGCCAATAATATAAAAACCAATTCATCGTAAATGTATATTTTTCAATGAATTGCCACATTTCACCCTACCGGGCATGCCTCATGCACTTCCCTATTGACAGCCATGGATATGCTGCTCAATATCGCCAACCTCCTTTACTTGGCGTCCTGTTTCGTCAAGGACATTCTTTGGCTGCGAGTTTTCTCTGTGATCGCCACCAGCTGCCTCGTTCCCTATTACTACATCAGGGAAGAGCCGCTCTTGACCGCCTTGTACTGGAATCTATTTTTTGTTGTCCTCAATCTTTGGCGGATTGTGGTGTTGCTCAGGAATCGTGCCCGAGAACGAGACCAGTCGAAATCCAATAAAATGAAGAGAAAGAAGGCCTCCAGGCCGACGGTAAATCCGGTTCAAATGATTCGGGGACTGGAACCGCTGCGGGCTTTGGCTAAAATGTCCTTAAAGGTTGTCATCGTATCCGGGCTCCTGATCGGACTTTCCACCTCTGCGGTTCCGGCATGGAACGAAGAAACAATCAATGAGTTATTGAAAATACCGACCTTGGCCAGGGACCTTTCCTGGAATTCCGAGGAGACTTTCGGTCGGGGAGCCAAACGCCACTCTCCTCGAAATATCGGGGTTCTGGTTAACACTCCCCGCTTTCCAGCGAGACCCGAAACCCTAGAAAACTCCCCTCTTAGGGCCTCCTCCATTTTCCTCCGATGCCCCTTTTTCCGCCTGGAGAGCGGATCCTCGCCCAGAACCCACCAGAAACGAGCCTAGGGCGCTCTCCATCTCTCCCTAGGCCACGGAGAGCCAGGCCGGGGCCTCCTTGTGGTAGAATCTCCAGAGCCACCCGCCCCGCCGTTTCCGAGGGCCAATCCAAAATGGCCGCCAGGAATGCAACCCAAACCTGTCCATTTTTCCGGCGAAAGGTTTTTAACACTGCGAGGAGGAGGGGCATTTTGTCCATTTATACTGCGGCCGTCCGCGGGGTTAATGGATTGGAATAAAGGCCATGATTTCTGCAGAAATATCTGAAGCAATGGAATTTATGGAATTTATTGGTCAAATTCTAAATCCATTTAGACTGCAGAATTCTGCAGTGTTGGGGATTTAACCTAGTTCTGTATAAATACTGTTGGGTGGACTAGGGATAAAAATGTTGTATTTGACAATTGGTTTTTTTGCGATTTTTACCGTCTTGAGCAATGAATCACAATCCTCTTGGGGTAAATATGATTTTAATAAACCTTCTGGATGCCTTAATTCCTACGCTCTACATTTGGAAAAAGGAATAGAGGCTATGTTGGCCAAGGAATTTACCGAAGCAATTTTCTCCTTTTCTGCTGCGTTAGAAGTCCCATGCTTTGAGATTCCAAATTACGAGCTTTATGGCGTTTTAGCCGTCACGCAGTGCAAGTCTGGAGATATTAATACAGGAATGACAACCCTTCGGGATTTTGAATGTATGTTGAGCGTGGATACAGGAGAGGTGCCGTGCTTTGTTCCCCGGTCAGGGCCAAAGCAACATCGTAACGAACAGATTTCGGGACGATGCTTTGAGGTAATGTGTAGTGAGATTTTTTTAGGTTACTATGAGTCACCAACGAAAAAGCACCTTGCGGGAGTCGAAAAACTACGGGCGATGCTGCCGGTTTCCAAAATGGCTTGTCAACCTCATGACTAAATTGCCGCCCAACATGCCGCTAGAGCCGTCCGGCCGGACCTGGCGGCCCGGCCGACCCGGCTCAGCGGCGATCCGTTAGGAGGACATCATAAAAAAAAGTTTTATTCTGATTTTGGGTTGTGTTGCTGCCGGAATTATTGCAATTTACTTATTTACTCCATTTTTTGGAATTGTTTACCAAATGCAGGTAAACCAGATTAAAGAAAAGGATAGGGTTGAATTTTTGGCACAATTTTTTTCTTCAATTCGGGATGGTACTGAATTTTATCAAAAATATTTGAGTGAATTAGACAGGCCCATTCCGGAATCTTTACCTCCAATTTTGCGTGAACCTTATGAGATCACCCACTGGGATCCATTGTTTAATACCTATGAATGTAATGTGATTCTTGGGGATGATTCTATCTTGCATTTGATTTTAGTAGGAAAGAAAGGGAAGGTGGTGGGAGTCCGTATGGGTTGGTACCAGGAAGAAAAGGCTGATAAGAAGATTTTGCCTCCTAACATGGCGCTAGACCCGCCCGGCGGTCCCTGACGGTCCCGCCGACCAGATCAGCGGCCCAACGTTAGGCTTCTCGAAAAATGGGAAAATTAAGAGAAAATTTTTGTTTCTTTTTAATTTTTTTCCTTTTATTTT
The DNA here is from genome assembly GCA_025774735.1 of candidate division LCP-89 bacterium. The sequence goes on from JALGZU010000030.1 coordinate 13,422, forward strand.
GCTCTGCAAAAAATTTTGATGAACTCGAAATTCAAGTATTCAAGGATTTTCTTGCAGAACATGATTTTTTTGGGAACATACCGTCAAGGGAGGAAACTTCAGAAATTAAAAAATTTATTATTCGAGAAGAAACTAAGCTTTTTTTAGTATTTGACTGGAAAAATGACCGGGAAGCCATGGAATTTAAGGAAAAAATGGCAAGGAGTATCCCAAATATAAAAAAAGAAACAATCGAGTCCTTTTTTAAAAATAATTTATTTCCCCGCAACATCTCTGGAAAATTGGGCCCGTCTTGGAATATCGAATACCTAGACGAAATGAATGACAAACAATTATTTAAATCAGGTGGCAATAAATGGAGAAAATTTTACCAACGATATCCTGATTCCCTGGGGGTGCGGGCTTTTTCCAGAGTTGGATTTGATAAAAGGGGAAGGCAAGCCTTGCTTTTTGTCGAGGAAAGGACTGGAGGAAAAAGTGGGGTAGGAAATTTTTTCCTTTTGGTTAGAAAAAATAATACTTGGGATATTAAATACAAATTGAATGGATGGATCTCTTGATTGAAAAGGAAGCCTAACAAGCGCCTAGACCCGACCGGCGGTCCCTTTCGGTCCCGCCGACCGGGTCAGCCGCCCAACGTTAGACGATCTTAAGCCATGAGTAGACAAACAAAGATGGTACGGGCACTTTC
>JALGZU010000336.1 GCA_025774735.1 candidate division LCP-89 bacterium
CCCATCGAGGTAATGTCCAAATTCGATCATCTGGAGCACCGGGAAAATGTCGCCCTGGCTCTCTCCGTTGCCCGCCATCTCAATATTGCAGATGACGTCGCCCTGGCGGGCATGTACTGTTCACACCCTGACATTGGTGCGCTGCGGTTGTATCGTGTTAATGAGGGGGAGAAATCGGTCAGGTTCGTCAATGCCCTGGCCGCGAACGATCCTGAATCTACCCTCACCACGTGGCGGAAAGTTCGCGAGATCTACCCGGATCCCGGCAAGATCATCGTCCTTTTAAACACGCGAGCCGACCGATTTGACCGCTCCCGCCAGCTTTTGTGGATGGCTGCCAATTACGTGAAATATGATCACATCGTTTCGATCGGTGAGAAGACCTCCATGCTGGCTCAATACTATCGGCGCTATAATATTGACCCGGTCAAGGTTATCCAATTGGGCATGACGACGTATGAGAACGTTTTCCAGAGAATATTCGAATTAACCGAGAAAGACGCACTAGTATTGGCTATAGGCAACATGGGGGCGGGTGGGCTGGCGGTGGCAAATTGTTTCCGCGATAAAAGCAAAGCGAAGGAGAAAGAGCGTGGTTGATCTGGCTGTGGGTCTGGGCGTGGTTTTCAGTCTCTTGTTTAACGAATTTTTCGGTGTCGCTGCTGGAGGTATCGTGGTCCCGGGATATGTTGCTCTACAACTTCACGATCCCTTCCAGTTGATCGGTACCTTCGTCGTCTCCATCCTTACTTTTATGGTTCTCAGAGGTTCCTCCCATTTTATGTTCATTTACGGCCGCCGGCGCATGGTGCTGGCCATCTTGATCGGGTTCATCCTGGGCTACCTTTCCCGCCAGCTCGTTTTGCATAACCTGTTCGACGTCGATATTCGCTTTCAAGCAATCGGCTTCATTATTCCCGGATTAATCGCCAACTGGATGGAGAGACAGGGGCTCATTCAGACTATTGCCGGAGTAATCATCGCGGCATCGGCTGTCCGCCTGTTACTCATGCTCATCACCGGCGGAGAGGTTATCGGAAATGTATAGACCTTCAATCAAATCAAGGCGAACTCTCATCTCCCTGATGGTTTTGGCTGCAGCTGCGTATTACTGGGCTGAGCACAACCGCGTTGACGTCAGACAGCCGTATTACGATCAAAAAATCGAGGCGTCCGAGAAAATGGTAGAAGCTCTGGACGCTCTCAGGAGGAACCGGTTGGATGCCGGTTGGGCTTTAGATGAGGTTAATGATCCAAATCAGAGTGCCATCATCGGATTCCAGTACAGCTTGATCACAACCGATGAGGGTGATCTGGGGGCAAAGCTTACTTCCATCAATCCAAACTTTTCGGCGGTCATTCTCCAGATGCTCTACGATGCCGGAGCGCGCCAGGGTGACCAGGTTGCGGTGGGATTTACGGGATCCTTTCCCGCTCTGAATATCGCCACCATCATCGCCTGTGAGGCCATGGGAATCGAACCGGTGATTATCACCTCGGTGGGGGCATCCATGTGGGGAGCCAATTCGCCGGATTTTACCTATCTGGACATGGAAACTGTCCTGGTGAATGAGGGGATCATTTCGCACTGTACCCTGGCGGCCTCCATTGGCGGAGGGCAAGATATTGGCCGTTCCCTGTCTATGGCCGGCCGCGCTGCCATTGAAGCCGCGATTGCCCGCAATAACGTGGCCCCGATTAGGGCCCAGTCCCTGGAGGAATCACAAGAACACAGGCGAGAGATCTACCAGGAACTCAGGGGTATACCCGGGTACATGGCGTTCGTCAATGTGGGGGGCGGGATTTCGGTGCTGGGACATCCGGTTAACGGCGCTTTGATTCCGGCCGGCTTGAGTAAAACCTATCTGCCTCACAATTATCCGGCCCGCGGTCTGATTCATGAATTCTGGGAGCATGGGATTCCCATTATCCATCTGCTCGAAATCCTGGATATCGCGGACCAATACGGCCTCCCCAGGGCACCCGTTCCGTTGCCGCCGGTGGGGGCAGGGCAAATCTTTTCCGTCGAGAGGTATAATTTAACGGTTGTCTGGATCGCCATCATAGTACTGTTTGGCGCTCTGTTGGCAGTGCTGCTCCTCGATCGCGATAAATATCGCCTGCGCGAGGAGGGCGTCGATCCGGATACGCTGGTTTAAATCGCTACTGATTTTGCTTTGGTGAGAATTGTGATGCGCTTTAAATATAATTTGCGATCATCGCTGCGTGTATTGTGTCCCGCTGTTTTCTTGGCTCTGACCATGATTCTCAGCGCCACAAAGGCACAGAATGGCTTCACCTGGAAATCGTTCAAACCGGATAAAAGCCCTGCACGGATCAAGCTGTCGGTCATGGGGAAAGAGCTGAACTACTACCCCCTCGAGAAGGGTCAGGAAATTCTGGTGACGGTTGAGGGTCCGACGCGCCTTAAAGTGCTTACCCGCATAGAATTCGGTGAAGAGGCGAGCGGAGAGAAAAGTTATTACCTCCGGTATCAGCGTGATGGAGAGAAGAAATATAAGTTCCGCCGCATCGCCACCGCGTCACCGACCGCGGTATTAGCTGATTCTCCAGCCATTCATCTCGGAACTTCGCGGAGTATTTATCTGAAGGTGCCCGCGGGCAAGCATACGTACCGTTTCTACGTGGGTTCCAAAGCAGCCTATCGGCTTTTTCTTCGCTTCTATGAGAGGACGACGAAAGTGGAGTCGAAGCCGGAGAATGTCGCTATTGAACCGGTGCAATTCACCAGTGCAGTGCCGCTGGTACTCAGGGAGGACGAAGTTACCTATTATCGGGTGGGGAACCAGGACTCGCTGAAACTGAGCATCATAGGCCCGACAACTGTGAAGGTGCTGGCTCGGTTGGAGTTCGATCCGACGATGTTCGCTGAACAGAAGTTCCGTATACAAGTTTACGAAGACGGGCTCATCAAGCAGATCTATCCCTTACGGTCGAAGCAGTCCGAAGTCGCCGAATATCGGGAAATATCCACGAAGGTTGTCGGCAATGGCGCCAAGTTTTACATCGAAATTCCCCGTGGCAAACACGAGTACAAGTTCGAAATTGTAGACAACAACCGGACGGTGCTGCTGCGCTTTTACATACCACGAGATGATCTCATCAACAACCGATAGCAGTCCATGAAAAGAATCCCCGTTGTTTTCGTCGTGTTTTTTCTGGTCCTTCCGGGCCTTGTCACGACACAACATGCGCTGGCGGTGACCAAAATTCCCCTAACGGTCAAGCTGGTCTGGTCATCTGCTTATGACGACAACATCTTGAAGTATTCCCCCCGGGATCTCGACCGCTTCGAAAACAACACCGAAAGTTACCCTTCGGAAGTTACGACGACGGACGACTGGATCAATACCTTCGGACTGCGGCTATATCACACCTTCAAACTGAACAAATCCTTCAGATTCAGACCCTATTACTACGGCCGGCTGTCCCTCTATTCCGTGAATAACATCAAGAATGTCCAGTACCACTATCTAATGGCACGGTTTGATTATCGCTACCGGATCTATCTCTACCTGCAGTACTCCTATATGCCCGGTTATTACCTCCGGGTGTACAAAGACCGGGATCTAAGCGAATACCACGGCTGCGAATATGACATGTCCAGACCTGCAGTCCGGCTTCGTTACCGCCTGAAATCTCTTTCGATTGAGG
>JALGZU010000337.1 GCA_025774735.1 candidate division LCP-89 bacterium
GTGTAAACTGGGAAATTGAACTAATCGATTCGACCGGGAAGTGCGAGGAGATATCCTTCGTCTTCGACAGCGGCGGCAATCCGCATATCAGTTATGTCCTATCCTCCGGAGGATGTTTCCTGAAATATATGCACTGGAACGGGGAACAGTGGGAAGGCGAGGTTCTGGAGCAAATCACATCGGGTTACAGCACTTCAATCGCGCTCGACTTCGGGGATAATCCTCACATTGCCTACCACTATGGAGCGGAAGGAATCTGGTACACCTGCAACACCAGCGGTGAGTGGGAGACGGAACAGGTTGACGGCGATTACTGTTGGTACGCAAGATTGGCATTGAGTTTGACCGGTGAACCGTATATAGCCTATTACCATGCGGATAACGGCGCCTTGATGTTCGCCATGAAGATGGTGGGACAATGGATTATCCAGACCGTTGATGACGATCCCAGTCCTGCGATCAGAATCGGACGGTTTCCCGCTATCATGGCGAATTATTGGGGCGATGTTTGCATCAGCTATTATTACCATGAAGCTGGCCAGCCGTGTGAGTTGAAGTACGCGGCCGGTTATCTGCAGCATCCATGGGTTAATTTGACTCCCTATAATCCGCCGATTATAATTCCAGCAAACGGCGGTTCTTTTGAATTCAATTTGGAACTCAATAATCCCACACTTATTGCGGATACTGTTGATATTTGGACGAATGCGGTGCTTCAACCGGGATGGGATTTTGGGCCCTTCCTCCTGATAAGGGATTTCATCGTTCCGTCCAATTGGAGTGGCAGCATCGATCGTATTCAACAAGTGCCCGGTCGTGCCAGTCCCGGAGAGTACTATTACCGGGCATTTATCGGTGACTACGATTCAACGATCGTAAATATGAGTTTATTCCAGTTTGAAAAGCTGGCGGAGGATGACGGCTCCTTGTTTGTAGCTGAATGGGGCAGCTGGGGCGAACTTTTTGAGGGAATGATGTACGAACCAGGATGTTCGCATCGCCCCACAGCTGTCGCCCTCCAGTCTCCTTTCCCCAACCCCTTCAACCCGACCACTACCATCAGCTTCAGCCTGTCCGAAGCCGAGTTCGTGAACCTGGCCATTTACGACGTTTCAGGCCGTCTGGTGTCCACTCTGATCGACGGCTGGCGGGACGCCGGGTATTACGAAGGCACCTTAGATGCCTCTGAACTGGCTTCAGGAGTGTACATCTATCAAATCAAGGCTGGTGATTTCAGTGCAAATGGGAAGATGGTGCTGATGAAATAGTCAAAGGATTGCAAGGGCGAGGTTACTTCGCCCTTGCTTTCCCAAAAATCTAATAATCTAGTGGCGGTTACCATGAAGACTCAATACCTGACAATTTTAGCTATAGCAGTATTACTGGCTGCTCTCGCTTCGGCAGAGACCATCATCCCCGGCGGAAACGTATCCGGGATCTGGACTGCTGCTGGATCACCCTATATTATCGAGGGGGACATCTCTGTTGCCGGAACAGATTCGCTGCTGATCGAACCTGGAGTAGAAATTCGCTTCAATCAAGAGACAGGCTTAACAGTAGAAGGATATCTCCTGGCGGATGGAACCATCCAACCAGGGATTGGAGATACGATATGCTTTACTTCGAATCTGCCCGATCCGCAGCCGGGGGATTGGGATGGAATAAATGTAAATGGGGATTGGCCCAATGACCCATTTTTTTCTCTGGCTTTCTGCGCTTTTGAATATGGAGAAGACTTCATCATCTATAGCCTTTATATGTCCTTTTTGACGGATTGTCGCGTATCATCATTCGAAGATCAGGTGTGGTTTGATAGCTGTTATGAGGTATCCCTTCTGCGTTTTACTTTCAACATTGACGTTGTATTTAATGAAGGCAGTCATTATATCGAAGAATGTTATTTTACAGGCAATTTGAGCTGTCCTAATAATAGTCATGTTACCATAGCTTCTTCTACGATATTACAGAATCTCGCATTCTCTTGTTATTGGGGTGATATGGATGTCACTGATAGTAATATCGGGGGGGACATGGGTATCGGTGGGCCCAATTGCGATGTCACTGTTACCAATTGCACTGTTCAAGGATCGGTTTCAGGCGTTAGTGATACTATCATTGATACCTGTACAATTTATGGCGGTTTGACGGTGAACGATTCTGCTGAAGGGGTAGCAGTAGAAGTATATAACAGCTCTATTTACGGCCCAGTCTGGGTTGGCTGGGCGGGATTTGAACTGCATAGAAGTATCGTCCTTAATTCAATAGAACTACACAGTCCTCGGGATGTTAATATTCACAACAACTCAATATACGGTGCCGAAGGGAATGGCATATCTGTCTATGGAAGCTCTAATTTTGAGACAATGATTTCACATAACATCATAAGCTCAAGTAGTGGCTATGGCATCTATTACGATGCGGCATTTTATTGTGTTTGTGGGTACGATAATGTATGGAACAATAACTTGGGTAACTATTTTGGGATTACACCAGGTTATGGCTCAATCAGCCTCGATCCTCAATTCGTGGATCCGGAAAACGGTGACTTGAGCTTGCAGAGGATCTCGCCCTGCATTGACGCGGGAAGTTCTTCTTGGCCTTTAGATCCGGATAGCACAATCGCAGATATAGGCGCGCTGTATTTCCACCAGGATATGCCGGTTAAGCTCACGCTGACTCCAGAAGATACCACCATCGTTATTCCTGAAACCGGTGGCGAATTCAATTATAACATCGAAGTCACGAATCGCACAGAAGAGTTGCAATCGTTTGATTTCTGGTCGGAAATCGAATTGCCTGGCTGGGGTTCGGTGGAAATCATGAGTATCACTGGTCTTTCCATTGAAGTTGGAGAAACCTTAGATCGAGACCGCACGCAGCGGGTGCCCGATTTTGCTCCGGCAGGAACCTACACCTATCTCGCCTACGTAGGCACCTATCCCTGGATCGTTGACGATTACTACTATTTCAGTTTCCAGAAGGAAGGCTCTGATCAGGATGGTTCTTTGGGTAATTCGAGCGACTGGCTTTGTACCGGCGAGAGTTTTGACGAGTGGATTGCCACGCCAGCCGTTAACCTCCCCGCCGAATTTGTTCTGTTCGATGCCTTTCCCAATCCCTTCAACCCGGCAACCACCATCTCTTTTACCCTGCCCGAAGCCGAGTTCGTGAAGCTGTCCATCTTCGATGTCTCCGGCCGACGGGTCGGCGAATTGATTGACGGCTGGCATGATACAGGATCCCACGCCGTCACCTTCGACGCTTCCGGTCTGTCATCAGGAATATACATCTATCGCCTTATAGCAGGAAAATTCAACGCCTCCGCTAAAATGGTTCTCCTGAAATAAGCCCTGAAATCGATCGCATCACCCGTGCTTGTATGAAATCGTCAAAAATAAAATTTTTCACTAATCTGAAAATATGCATTGACTTTAAGAAAAATTATCCCTATATTTTAACTTTAGATGATTGGGGGAGCTAACGCAATGGCATCTAAATCTCGAAATAGTCTGGTTGATCGCAACAATATCTAACCAAAACCAAGAAGAGAGAAGGAGGTTCGCATGCAAAGGCTCACTTTTTCAACGTTCATCGCCATGCTAACGATCATCTGCGTCGGCATCGCGGGAAACAGCAGCCCGGCTTTGGTGTCACCTACCGGAGCCTGTGATCAA
>JALGZU010000338.1 GCA_025774735.1 candidate division LCP-89 bacterium
GGGGCAGCAGCCATTTGTTGACGCCGAATTGAGCGTAAAGCTCGTTGAGCATTTGTTGCCGGCGTTGCTGGCGAAACAGTTCCGGGTCGCGGCGGTATTCGTCCAGGAGCATCTTGAAGGTATCGACCTCGGCCAGGGTTTTGGCGATTATTTCCTCACGTTTGCTTTGGGCGAGCTTGATCATGCCCCCCGCTTTTCCGGAGGCCTGTTCGGTCAGCAGGTTACCGATTTTTTTCATAACCGCGTCGCGTTCGGGGCCGTCATCGAGGCGGTCGAGTTTTTCGATTTCATTGTTGATGATTTTCCAGGCGGGCCCGGCCATATCGGTGAGGGTGGTGATCCATTCCTGCTCGGCCGCTTTGATTAGATCACGTTTCTTATTTTCGGCGGTGCTGACACTGAGAAACTCATTTTTGGCCTGGAGGGGGAAGAAGGATTTAGGGGCGGTCACATCCAGCAGGGTAATGCCGCTTTGTATTGTATCCAGGGACTGTTGGGCGCGTTTCTTGACGGTTTTCACCATCTCTTTGGGACTTTTCCAGATCACATCGGCGGTGGTTCGTACTCCCTCAGCCACGGCGGCGTTTTTCAGCACGGAACGCAGCAGCTCAGTTTTATCACTGACGTTAGTCACGAAAAGGTTTGCATCGGTTATGCGGTACTCTGCTTTCATGAGAAGATGCATGATGGCCCGGTCCCCGGTCAACAGGGCCCCGTCAGTGGCCGGTTTGAGCCCCTTGCCTCGGGCAGACAGCTCGCTGGGATCCTTGAGCTTGTCCGTCTCGCTGAGATTAAACCAGAAAGCGTCGATCTCTATGGTCTCGGATGCGGTGGGAACCTTGATCTTTTCGTCGATCGGATAAGGGAATGCAAATTGCAGGCCCGGTTCCCTGGGTTCTCTCTCTTGTTGGCCGAAGCGCGAGAGAACGACCACCTCTTTCTGGTCCACAATAAATACCCCACTGAACAGAAATAAGACCACGACGAATACCATGATGAACTTCAATATCCAGAAACTGGACCGCAGGGCATCGGTCAGAGACTGATTGGCGGGATCGAAGGGTTCTTCGATAGCCGGTGGCGAACGATCATCGTGCTGATGTTCGGGTGATTGCTGATTTTGCTGTTGGTCAGCCAATGCCTGTTGCTCCTTATCAAATCCTACCGCCCGTTATTTATTTGGGAGCCTTGATCATATCGGGCAGGGCGGTGATTGCTGGTTGATTGTTTGCCGGCCGGGTCGTGCTCCCACTGCCGGCGGGGGCCTGTTCCGGTTCGCGCAGCAAGTCGAACGGCGGCTGCTCGGCGTCGAGTACCAGGGTCGTACGTTCTCTCAACATTTTGGTCAGGTTTTCGATTTTGAGCAGGAACATGGCCAGCTGCTTGTCCTTGCTGAAGGTTTTGAAGTATTGGGCGGCCCGGCGTTGCCCTTCAGTTTCGATGCTTTTGGCCTTGAGCTCGGCGAAGGCCTGGATAGTGCCGGCGATGGCTTCTGCGGTATCCTTGATTTGTCGGGCGGTGGATTCGCCCTCACTGGTATAACGGGCGGCTTCGGCCTGCCGTTCCTTTTTCATGGCTTCGAAAACGGTCTCGGTGATGCGTTCGGGCAAGGCCAGTTTTTCTATGCCGATGGAGACCACCTCGATTCCATACAAGTCTTTGGCGCTTTGTTGCACGGCCTGGAGGATCTCTACCTCGATCTCGTCATATTTGAGCTCCTGGGGATTGGTGGATACGAAATTGGCGAACTTGTATCCTGCGAGCACCGTTTGCTGATCGCTGCGGACGCGGGTTTTCAGTTTGCCTTCTGCGTCCTTCATGTTCTTGCAAGTGATACTGAAGATATAGGGGTTATCGATTCGCCAGCCGATGGCAGTAGCTACGATAACGTTTTTTCCGTCTTTAGTGGTGATTTCCTCGCCGGTGGTGGCCACGAGCTGGATACGGTTGTCGTAAACGGAAACGCTCTGGATGGGCGGGGGCCATTTCCACTTCAGGCCCGGTTCGGTGATCACGTCTTCCTCGGAGGTTTTACCGAAGGTCCGGATCACGGCCACCTCGGAGAACCGCACCTTGAAGGTGATCATGTACAGCCCGAAAATGATGATGAGCACAACACCGGCGATCATCGAGGGCAGGCTACGCTTCATCTTTTTATTATCTCCATTCAAGCAGTCGTTCGGTTATAAATTTGTCACGTCAGGTTTCTCGATCTTGTTTCGGGCCGCCGGTAATGCGGCGGCATTTATTCTTCTGCTTCCAGCATCTCACCAACCGACGGGGTCAAGGCGTCCTGCAGGTTAAGGTGAAATAATCTTGTCTCCACCTCGCCACGGGCGGCGATCAGGTACTTGCGGACCTGGGTCATGTTGTCGGCCATGGCCTCCAGGTATTTACGCAGGTAGTAGACCTGGGGGGCGGCGTTTTTGGTAGCCAGTTCCTGGGCAAAGGCCTTGGCTCGGCTGTGATACATGTTTTCCAACTGCCAACGGATCATGCGGGCCATGGCGATGAGGTTGGCGGCCTGGCCGCCGATGGCTGAGATACCCCGGCTGGGATCCCCGAAGAACAATGCATTTACCCAATCGCGGGCGGCCTGTTTTTCGGCCGGCGAGGCCTTCTCGTCGGATTCGAGCCGGCGCATTTTTTCAATGGCCAGAGCCAGTTCCTCGGCTTGGCGGACGTTGACTGCCATGTCGGCCAGGCGCTTGTTGTAATCGGCTTTAGCGCTGCGGATTGTCGCGGTTCGTTTCTGTTCGGCACCGACGACGTCCTGGAATGCCTCGGCGGTTTCCGAGGGGGGGTGTACTCCCTGCAGGCCGAGAAAGACGATGTCCAGATCCAGACCGGCCCGGTCGACACTTCGTTGAATAGTTTCTCGCAAATCCTTTTCCATGGCCCCGCGCTGTCCGCCCATCAGGTCGGCGACTAGTACGCTGGCGCAGTATCTATTGATCTCCCGCTTGGCAATGGTATCGAGCATGGTCTGGGGGTCTTCATATTTTGTCATCCACTTATAGGCATCGCGTATCTTGTATTGGATGGAAACAGCGACTTTTAAGAGGCTGACGGGTACGGCTTCGGTTTGTTCGCCGAACACACTTTCACCCGGTTGGGCGGTGCCGGGGGTTGGCTCCGCGTCTATCTTGCCGGTGTCGATCCCTTGGCCGGGGGTCAGGAACTCGGCCAGCTTGGGGGTAGCCACCAGGACGGTCAGGTGGGGATCGTGAGTTTCCTTGTTGGTCCAGAGGATCAGTTGTTCTCTCGGTCCGGCTGGTTTCTTCTCGTGTTTGATTCCGATCTTGAGTTCATGAATTCGCTTGGCGGAGATCTTGTGGGCCACTTCTATGGGCCAGGGATATTTGAAGTTCAGGCCGGGTTGAAGTGTGGCCTCAAGCCGTCTGCCGAAACGTTCGACGACCGCCTCTTCGTCGGCCCGGACGATTACCAGGCTGCTGGCGGCGATAAGAGTGAGAATGGCAAATGCGATCAGAAAGATGAAGGAGCGCTGCAGCAATTTAAAGAACCAGGTGGAGGAGACTTTGAATCCGAACGGAGAGTTGATAGCTTCGGCAATGGATCTGGCGATCCCGCCCGGTTCTGGGAACATCCCCAGCAGTCTGCTGTCAAATGCGGGTCTGGGTTCTTCTCCGGGGCCGCGGGGCC
>JALGZU010000031.1 GCA_025774735.1 candidate division LCP-89 bacterium
CGGATGTGGACGCGCATGCACCCGAGGATGGGGCAGGCCCGCTTCTACTTCGAGATGGGCGTTTCCGATGAGAATTTCCCCATCGCCACGGAGGGCATCCTTGCCGATCTGGAGGCCTTCCTGAAGCAACCGATCTCCGAAAAGGACCTGGAGACCGCCAGGAAAGACGAGATCACCCGCAACCGGATGACCTACCAGACCAACGGGGGCGTCGCCGAAGGATTGGGGTACTGGGAAGCGGTCGGATTGGGCTACGAATTCTTCGAGGAATTTCCCGAGAGGATCGGCGGGATATCCGCCAGGCAGGTCGAGAAGGCTGCAGAAAAGTACCTGGGCGTGGACCGCTACCAACTGGTGAACGTGGGGACGGCGAAGGTGGAATGATGCCGATCCCGTATTCCCCCCGAAACCAGTTGCATGTAATCGATCGTATTTTTAACTTAAATTATGAGAATTATACGTCAATGTTGCATTGAAGAGTAGTTTTGCTTTTTTGGGAATTTCTGTACTGTTTATCATAAACTTCATATGAAATTCAATTCCTGGGAGTTCCTGCTCTTCTTACCGCTGGTTCTGGTTGCTTATTACCTGCTTAAACACAAGTGGCAAAACCGGCTTCTCCTCATCGCCAGTTACTATTTCTACGGTTTCTGGGATTGGCGTTTCCTCACACTCATTCTCCTTTCAACCCTCGTTGACTACACCGCCGGCCTGCGGATTTATCGAAGTGACAAGCCCGCCGTACGCAAATTCTACCTCTGGTTGAGCATCGTCGTCAATTTAGGCATTCTGGGCACGTTCAAGTACTTCAATTTTTTCATCGATTCCTTCCAAGCGATCCTGACGCCCCTGGGATTCGGACCGGTTGGATTTCAGACCTTGAATATTGTATTACCTATAGGCATCTCCTTCTATACGTTTCAAACGATGTCCTACAGCATCGATATTTATCGAAGGCAGTTTGTCCCGACGAAAAATTTCGTCAACTTCGCCTTATTTGTAGCCTTTTTCCCCCAATTGCTGGCCGGCCCCATCGAGCGTGCCAAAAATTTGCTCCCTCAGATAGAGACGGAACGGATCCTCACAGTGGATATGCTACGGAAGGGTCTGCTCCTGATCATGATCGGCTATCTGAAGAAAGTCCTCATTGCCGATAACCTGGGCTTTTACGTTGATTACTGTTTTACCAACGTCTCCGGAATGTCCAGCTTAGGGTGTCTCCAGGGGGTCTACTACTTCTATTTCCAAATATATTGTGATTTTGCCGCCTATTCGGATATCGCCCGGGGTATCGCCTATTTGCTGGGTATTGAATTAATGGTCAATTTTCGCCAACCCTGGCTTTCCATCTCCATCCGCGAACTCTGGAGCCGATGGCATATATCGCTTAGCAATTGGTTGCGTGATTATGTCTTCTTTTCATTGTCGAAGGGGATTCGAAAGCCTATAAGAATAGCTCGAAACCTTTTTATTACCATGGCTTTGGGCGGCTTGTGGCATGGAGCCTCGTGGAAATTCGTTTTGTGGGGATGCTACTTCGGTGTATTTCAGAGCATCGAGGCTTTGATTATGACGCGATTTCGTGATAGAGTATCCAATCCACCCCGGCAGAGGAATCATATCCCCTGGGTTATTTTGCGGATAATCGTCGTGTTTCATATTATGGCGCTATCCGGGATCCTGTTCAGATCTCCGGATTTGGCCGCAGCCTGGCAGTATTTTCTACAACTCTTTTCACTTCAACCGGGTTTGACGTTTAGCATCTGGGGCGGAGTCCTCGTGGTTCTGGTGATGAGCATCGATCTTCCCCAATATGTGAGCAATGACCAGACAGTGTTCCTCAGGTTGCCGAAGATCGTCGTTTGGGCGGGTTATGCCCTGATCTTGACGTTGATTCTCGCCTTTGGTTCCCGTGCTCAGCTGCCTTTCATCTATTTTCAGTTTTAGAAGCGGACGCACGCATGGCTGAAATATGTCGAACCGTTAATATGAGGCGTCTCGGCCTCACCGTGTTGATGGGCATCTTCCTGTTGGAATTATGCGCCAGAGTGATCTGCTATACGGTGTATCAGAAACCGTTCTGGGACAATCGCAAGTTCGTGCCCGACGATCAACTGATCTGGAAGCTGAATCCCGGCTACGAGGGGCGGTGGAATAGGGATATATTTTTAAAAATCAACTCCCAGGGTTTAGTCGGTCCCGAACTGAGACATCCTAAAGATGACGGCACGATTCGGATAATCATCGCAGGATCGTCCGTCACTTTCGGTAGAGGGTGTGAGAACTATGACAGCACCTGCATCTCACTTCTTGACGAACTATTGCAGCAAAAAGATGACTCAAGAAAATATGAACTGTTCAATGCCAGCGTTCCCGGGTACTCTTCATATAATGGGATGCTATTCGTCAACCATAAACTGAGGGCCTTGGACGCTGACGTGCTGATTATTGCCTTTGGCTGGAACGACGCGACCAGAGATCTGGCTCCGGATAAGAGTCCAGACAAAAGTTGGACGATTTATAGTCTTGCCATTTCGGGGGCTGTGACCTACAGTTACATTTTCCAGTATTTGAGGTTCCTACACAAATACATTCAGGCGCTGAAGCCATTGCGGCCCCGGTTCTTTAAACGGGACCTTCCATTCAGAGTGCCCCCGGACGATTTCCATCATAATATGACGACGATTATCGATACCTGTCGAGAAATCGGCGTTCAACCCATCTTGCTGTGTGAACCGCATCCACGGGGTTTTGCCGATCGCACCGGACAAGTTCACGACCATGAGATGTACTTAAGAGTACTCAGGGAGATCTCGATGGACATGGGCGTTCCCCTTGCTGACGCGGATAGCGCTATGGCGAGCCGGCCCACCCGGGATTATTTTGATAACGCGCAGACGCAATTCACCTATCCCAATGCCAAAGGTCAGCATCTCATGGCGCAGATTTTAGCTGAAACGCTGCAGAGGTCGGGGTGCTTGAAATGATCCATTTACACATGGCTTAGGCTTTGGATGCAACGTTTTTGGTGAGATATTTTCCCACGGGGCACCGAATCAATTTATCCACATTCACCCCAAAACTATTTGCAAATCAACTGTGAATCTTTTATCTTTAGGGCTCAGAAGAAACCCGAAGAAAAGACACATGGTTCCTAAAATTCCATCCTCTGAAGAAAAAAAACGGCTGTACGAGCTGTCATTGGAGCAGATCAACGCCACCGTTGACGGCGAGACCGACGCCATCGCCATCCTCTCCAGCGCGGTCTGCATCCTGAAACTGAACCTACCGCACGCTTACTGGACCGGCTTTTACCGCGTGGATCCGCAGAGACCGGGTGAGTTGGTGGTGGGACCCTACCAGGGGACGCTGGGATGCCTGCGTATCTCGTTTGGCAAGGGAGTGTGTGGGACCTGTGCCGAAAGGAGAGAAACGGTGATCGTAGCGGACGTGCATCAATTCCCCGGCCACATCGCCTGCGACTCCGCATCCCAATCCGAAATGGTCGTCCCCGTTTTCGACCGGAACGATAATCTCATCGCCGTGTTCGACCTGGATTCGGCATATCTGGATGCCTGGTCTGAGGAAGATAAAGACGGTGTCGAGGCCATCCTGAACCTTATTAAACCACAGCTATAAGCAAAACATGATGCGGTCATTAAGATGAAAACTATCCTGATTGTTGACGACGATAAGCATGTTGTCGACGTATTATCTGAGGCGCTGGCCACCGAAGAACGCGTCATTCGCCGGGCATACGACGGCAAAGGCGCTCTGAACTGGATCGGCAAAGAGGTGTTCGACCTGGTCATCTGCGACCTGATGATGCCCAAAATCCACGGCTTTCAGATCATCGAATGGATCAAGTCGAATTCTGATTGCGTTCACACCAAGATTATGGTGCTGACGGCGAAATCCTTCAAAGCGGATGCCGACAGAGCGCGGCGGGAGGGAGCGGATCTTTTCATCAGCAAGCCGTTCGAAATCGCCGATCTGCAGGCAAAAGTCGAGAAATTATTGGGTTGAAACTTATGATGGACGTACGTATTTGGGGCATGCGCGGGGGCACGCCGGTGAGTGGCCCGGAAACTAACCGTTACGGCGGCAATACCGCCTGCATCGAAATCTGTGCTGGTAAAACACTCGTAATCCTCGACGGCGGTTCGGGTCTGATTCCCCTGGGGCAATCCCTGATGCAGCGGCTGGAGGGCAAGTCCTTAGACGCGCGGCTGTTTCTCTCGCATCTACACTGGGATCACGTCATGGGGATTCCCTATTTTCTCCCGGTCTATCGCATGCCCGGAAAGTTGACCGTCTACGGTGTCGCCGGGTTGGAAGAGACTCTACTGAGCCTATTCCAGGGGGCCGAGGCGGGGGAATATTTTCCCGTTCCTCTGGGGAAGCCGTCCTCGGAAGTCGTCTTCGAAGAGTTGGCCGTAGAAACCCGGGTCGAGGATGCCGTCATCAGCTATTATTATCTCAACCACCCCGGTTTGACCATCGGTTTCCGCATTGATTACGAGGGCAAGAGCATCGTCTACATGAGCGACAACGAGCCTTACCGCAGCAGCAATCGCGAGCTGGCCAGGGGGGATGAGGACAACTCCTACCTGGCGCGCATCGACCGGGAGGTGATTCAGTTCGCCCGGGACGCCGACCTGCTCATCGCGGACGCCGCCTACACCGACGAGGAGTACGAAAAAGTGGCTGGAACCGGGCACAGTTCGGTGGGAGATGCCCTGAAGATTGGCATGTCGGCAAACGCCGGAAAGCTGGTGCTGTTCCACCATCATCCTCTGCGCACCGATGACCAGATCGACGCCCTCGTTGCGACCTGCAACCAGCGGGTGCAGCAGCTGGGCGGCATGCTGCAGGTGATTTCACCGAAAGAGGGCGAAACCATCCAAATTTAAGTCGTATTTTCTCTAAAACAACATAGCTGAGTGTAAAATACACTTGAATTTTGGCAGGAATTTACGTATATTGTTCTATAAGCGGCTGTGACGCAACTGGTAGCGTATCAGCTTCCCAAGCTGGGTGTTGCGGGTTCGAGCCCCGTCAGCCGCTCGCACCCCCGACAGAGTCGGGGGTTTGCTATTGCGGAAATGGTTAGATGGAAAATGTAACGGTTCAAGTGAGCATACCGACGAAAGACAGAGTGGGTACCCGGCTGGTTCAGGTATGCGCTTCAAGCCCCGCAGACTTATCCGGCCTCAAGCCGGGCGACCTCATAGTCGAAATCGATGGGCATCCGGTGGAGGATTTGCTGGATCTGCGCTTTTACATGGGCGAGAACGGCGCGGACCTGGTCGTGGAGCGGGATGGCTCCCGATTGGAAGCGCGCCTTGACCTCCACGGTGGCGAAGACCCCGGCTGGGAGATCGAACCGCTGCAACTGCGCACCTGCAAATGTGACTGCATTTTCTGCTTCGTCGATCAGCAGCCCGAGAACCTGCGCCCGGCGCTCTACCTGAAGGACGAGGATTACCGCTTCTCTTTCCTCTTCGGCAATTATTCTCACCCTGGTGGGACTCAGTGGGCGGGATCTGGAGCGTATCTTCCGGCTGCGGCTGTCTCCGCTGTACGTCTCCATCCATGCCACCGATCCCGGCGTGCGCGGGCGGCTGCTGGGATTGAAAAGCGCCCCCATCCTGCCGCGCCTGCAGAGACTGATCGACGGCGGCATCGAGATTCACGGCCAGGTCGTGGTGGTGCCGGGCATCAACGATGGAGATACGCTCAAGGAGACTTTGAAGAACCTCCGTCCGCTCTATCCCGGTCTGGCGTCGCTCTCGGTGGTCCCGGCGGGCTTGACGAAGCACCGGGACGGCTTGCCCTCGCTGCCGCTGGTGGACCGGGAAACCGCTCTGAAGATGATGAATATCATTGTTGATTTTCAGGATGCCATGCTGTCCGATAACGGATCCCGCTGGGTGTTTCCTTCGGACGAGCTGCTACTGAAAACCGGAGCAGAGATCCCCCGGGGGGATTATTACGAAAATTACCCCCAGATCGAGAACGGCGTGGGATTGATCCGGTGCACCTTGGACGATGCCAGCGACGCGCTCAACCGCTTCCCCGGGACGACGAGTTCGCCCGGACGAATCATCTGGGTGACGGGGCGTTCAGCTCAGCCCATTCTGGAGGAAATAGCAGAGAATATCTGCGAACGGGTGGCTGGACTTGAAGTCAAAGTTCTACCGATCGATAACCGGTTCCTGGGTGATTGCGTCACCGTGGCGGGGCTGCTGTGCGGGGCAGATATCAAGGCTTCACTGGACTCTTTCCTGAAGCAACATTCTGAGACGGCTTTCACGAAGGTATTCCTGCCGCCGGACTGCACCAATCCTGACGGTAAGCTATTGGACGATATCCCCGTCGAAGAGTTGTCCACGTCACTCGGCGTCCCTGTCGAGGTGTTCGATGGACGGTGGGAACGCATGCTCAATGGGGCAGAGGCTCCGCCATCATGAGATTACCAACCCTGGTGATCCTGGGCCGGCCCAATGTCGGCAAATCGTCCCTCTTCAACCGCATCATCGGGCGCAGGCGGGCTATCGTAGATGATCAACCCGGCATCACCCGGGACCGGATTTACGCCAGGACGGAATGGGGTGGACACTGCTTTGCCCTGATCGATACCGGCGGATTGCTGCCCAGCAGCACCGATCCTATCATGGAGGCGGTCAAAGAGCAGGTGGAGTTCGCCGCGGAGGAGGCAGCCCGCATCCTATTTCTGCTCGATTGGGAGACGGGTGTCACCGATCTCGACCTGGCTATCGCCCGTTACCTGCACCGGTTGGATAAGCCCGTACTGGCGGTGGTGAACAAAGCGGACAGCGCGGCGCGCGAGCGGGATCAGAAGGATTTCCTGCAGTTGGGATTCGATCAGCCTATCTTCGTTTCAGCCATACGGGGACGGGGCATCGGCGACCTGCTCGACCTGGCCGTCGATTTTCCCGAAGCAGCAACCGCGGAAGAAACGGGCGGCTTGCGCATCGCCATCATCGGCCGCCCCAACGTGGGAAAATCGTCCATCGTAAATGCTTTGACGGGTAAATCCAGTGTGGTGGTATCGGATATCCCCGGCACTACGCGCGATGCAATCGATACCGAAATTCCGTACCACGGCGACGTGATTACGCTGGTGGACACGGCAGGATTGCGGCGCAAGGGGAAGACGAAGGAGGCGGTGGAATTCTACAGCACGCTGCGCACCGCTCGTGCCATGGAAAGGTCCCATCTGGTTTGGATCATTCTCGATGCCGCCGAAGGTATGGTCAGCTCGGATCAGCGCATCATTGCGGATGCCTACGATGAGGGTAAGGGGATCCTGATCCTGATGAACAAGTGGGACCTGGTTCAGAAGGATCACCGCACCGCTGCGGATTGGGAAAAGCGCTTGAAAGAACTTCTGGGTGGGTATGCTCACCTCCCCATCACTTTCGTATCCGCCGTCAAGCGCCAACGGCTGTTGAAAGCTCTGGAAGCGAGCCAGAAGATCGGGCAGGAGAGAAACCGGCGCATCTCCACATCCGAACTGAACGATCGGATTCTGCCCTATATCAAGCGCACTCCGCCGCCGGCTCTGCGAGGGCGTTTCGTGAAGATAAATTACCTTACCCAGATCAAGACCGGGCCACCTCTCTTCGCCATTTTCTGTAACAGGCCAGCGGAAATCGCCGAATCTTACCGCAGGTTTCTGGAGCGCACCATCCGCTCTGAACTCGGCTTTTCGGGCGTCCCTATCCGCTTGACCTTTAGACGGAAGTGAATCTCGTTCTGCCGGCGATGATGCAGTAGGTTTTCAGGCGGGGGAAAGTTTCAAGAGTTCGATCTGCCGTGGAGAAGCTCTATGAACACTGAAAAAAATTGCCAGTGTCCCGAAATTGAAGATGAACTATGGCATCTCCAGGATCTCAACTGGAGTGGCAAGTTCTTCTACTTCGAGTATCTATACCATTTTCTCAAGATCCCCCTGGGTATGGAGAAACGTCGCGAGGAGATGTTTGCCGACATCGATCGGAAGGGCTATCAGGCCGTCAATCCGGAGAGGGTTATACATCTCCCGGGTATGTTCCAGGGCAGGATCATGGTGGAGATCGAGGATCCCGAACAGTACGATGCCAACGTGGAAAAGTTTGACAATGCTCGCATCCTGACGCGAGTCCACCGGGGATCGCGCAGCGGATTGAGACGCTCACTGATCGAACTGCAGGCTTTCAGCCAGGACCGTGCCCATATTCCGCCGGGCGCCGTTTATTACTGGTACGCCAGTTGTCCCCGATGCGCCAAACTACCCAGGTTGCAGAAAGTCGTCCTGCTGGCACGCATCTGACGCCAGGATGATTCTCTGCTGAATCGGGGAACCAGCTCTAATTGCAGAGAGTTTTTAAATTAACCTGTTTATCGAACTTGTTGCGATCCGATCGATACATTACTTTACGGTGGTGAACATGCTCAGTAAAGAACTTCTCGACATCCTGGCCTGTCCCCAATGCAAAGGCGATCTCGACTATGAGACGGAGCCCCATCAGCTTAAGTGCCCCAAGTGCAGGCTTATTTATCACATTACGGATGACATCCCCAATTTCTTGATTGAAGAGGCTGAATCGTTCTAATCAGGAGTAAAAAAAGAAATTACGTGAGTGGCTGCATTGACGTCACCTCTGGTGGCTGGCCACTTATCAGCGTTGGGATCAGATCTACCTTCCCGGCGCGCTTTTTTGCTCTGTGGGGGGCTCTCCTCGTTCTGAGCCTGCCTGCTCTCGGAGGCGAAACCGAATCCGATGTTACTCTGCTTGTGAACCGGCCGGAGACTATCTCTATCCGCTATGCCACGCCGCCGGCCGCCTGGGATGTTCTTGATACGGAAGGGGAGAGTTATCGCACCCCTCGTCTTCGAGGCGCGGGCACCAGCTGGCAGGAAGGGGCGCCGCAGTTACCGGTACGCGTCGTCTGGCTGGTCATACCTCCCGGAACGATCCCCATTATCGGCAACGTAATTCCCTACGGGATCCATGCGTCGCAGAACAGACCGGCGCCCGTCCCCGGGTCCGTGCCTGGAGCGCTCGGATTCGCCAATCCCGTTTACGAAGAAGATCCGGCTTTCTACGCATCGTCTACTCCGACGCCGTCAGCCTGGGTTGAGATGGAAGGGCCGGAACGATTTCGCAACCTCGAAGTGATCCGGCTCCTGATCTATCCCTATCGATTTCCCGCGTCGGACGAAGGAATGCTGAGATTGGATTCTCTGGACGTCACTGTGATTTTGCAGGGCGGAAAGGGATCCAGCTCGGGTTTCAGCCGACCGATTGAAGACGATTTCTACCGGCGCATGTTTGCCAACTGGTCGGGTCCTGCGACGTCCTGGAAACTGTCACGTCCCTTTCAGACCGCGGGTATATCAGCCTGGCCCTCGGGCGAGATGTACAAGATCACGGTCGGCGAGAGCGGGATCTACAAACTCACCTATTCGGATCTCGTTTCAGCGGGAGTGGATCCCGCCGATATCATCCCCGCTAAAATACGCATCTTCAACAACGGCGGCAGGACCCTGCCTCAGGGGGTGGCGACTGTTCGTCCTGACTCGCTCATCGAGAACGCCATCCTGCTGCAGGATGGCAGCGACGGTTCCTTCGATCCCGGTGACGAAATCTGGTTCTACGGCAAATCCGTTCACGAATGGGAGTGGAGTCTGATCTCCGGCCGCTACATTCACTACCAGAATCCCTACACAGATCATAATCTCTACTGGCTCAACATCAATCCTGACGGGCCAGACGGCCGGCGCATGGGCTCACTGGGGCAGAGCGGGATGGCCTGGTTGAGTCCTCCCGGCAGCAGAGCGTATCTTTTCGAAGAAAAAGAGTTGTACGCCATCTACAACGATTACGATCTGCCGCTTTACATGCCCAACCTGTTCGGAGACGTGTTTTCAGGCGCTTCTGCTTCCCGGACATTCGGATTTTACCTGGAAGCCGTCGAGAGTACGGCGCCTGCGCACATCCTGCTCGATTTTCAACCCTCCGGTATTGGCACTCATCAGTTCGAGGTGTTGATCAACAGCGTACCGATTACCATTACCAGTAACTCCACCGTCAGTGTGACCATACCAGCAGGCGTTCTGCAGAGTGGGAACAACAGTCTCTACCTGAAGCATAATTCCAATGGCGCCTCCTATCTGGACTATTTCGAAATCGAGTATACCCGCGAATTGACCACCACTTCTGGTGAACTCGCCTTCATCAGTCCGGACGCCGACGGCCTGGCCCAATATCAAATCAGCGGGCTGTCCGATCCCTGGATTTTCGATGCCACCGATTTCGACAACGTGACCTACGTGCACGCGTCGAGTTTTAAAGATTCTTCCCTCGCTGTTTCGCCAAAGCGTTACCTGGCTCTCGATGCGAGCGCCCTCCGCAGTCCGGAATCGATCACCAAAGATCAGTCCGAAACGGCCGATTACACCACCCTCAGGGATCCCACCCTCGGCGCCGACATCCTGGTTATCACTGCTGATGAATTCTACGACGCCATGGAAACCTACGAGAGCTATCGCGAGGCTGATACTTCGGGCGCGAACTTTGAGGTTCTGCGGGTGGGTGTGAGCGATATTATCGACGAATTCGGCTGGGGATTAACCGACCCGGTAGCGATCCGAGATTTCGTCAGTTTCACCCAAGATCCTCAATCCGGTTGGAACCTTCCCCCCCTGTACATTCTCTATGTCGGGGACGGCGATTTTGACTACAAGAATAAACTGGCGGCGGGAGATGATAACTGGGTCATTCCTTATGAGTCGGGGTTAACCTGCACGGACGACTTTTACACCTGTTTTACCCCCGGCGGGACTCCTTCCAGTTTTCCCTGTCTGGCCACCGGCCGGTGGCCGGTGCAGTCTACAGCAGAAGTCAACGTACTGATCGAACGGCTGATCACCTATGAGTCGGGATCTTCTTTCGGTCCCTGGCGCGACCGCGTGACCTTCGTAGCAGACGACGAATACCAACAGGGGAGCTATTACAGCTCCGAGAAGAACCACGTCAAAGACACCGAATACATAGCTGAGACCTATGTCCCGGACATCATCAACATCGAGAAGATCTACCTGACCGAATACCCGGGTGTGCCGGATCCATCCGGTGGTGTACGAAAGCCGGGGGCGACCGACGACCTGATCGGCGCCATCAACGAAGGCTGCCTTCTGGTCAACTACGTCGGGCACGGCAACCCGACTGTCTGGGCTCACGAAAACGTTTTTCAGCAGAGCCGGGATCTGCCTCTGTTGAACAACGGCGATAAACTGCCTCTGTTCCTGGCCTTTACCTGCGACTGGGCCTATTGGGATGATCCCTTCGAACAGAGCATGCCCGAAGAGATGATTAATATGCCCGGGGGAGGCGCTATCGCGGCCATCGCGGCCACCCGCGTGACAACATCGGGTGCCAATGCCGTGCTGGCCTTCAATTTTTTCAACGAGCTGTTTTCAGAACCGACGGGCATCCGGCTGGGCGACGCCCTGATGCTGGCGAAAACCAGTAATACCACCAACAGCGAAAAATACCATCTTCTGGGCGACCCGGTCATGAAACTGGCGATGCCGCAACTGGTGGTATATATCGATTCCACATCGACCGATACACTCACGGCGCTCGACCAGGTATCGGTGTCAGGAGAGGTTCGGACTCAGGCCGGTACACCCCTGCCCACCTTCGATGGAATTGCCAATGTGCAGGTCTTCGATTCGGAGGTTCCGATAATCTACACGTTTGGTGACGACACGGCGACCACCACGTATATCCTCCCCGGCAATCTGATCTTCCGCGGTGACGTCAGCATTCAGTCGGGACAGTTTGAATCTACGTTTATTGTGCCCATCGATATCAGTTATGGAGGCAGCGGTGGCCGCTTTTCCGTTTACGGGTATTCAAACGAATCGGATGGTGCGGGCGTAAATAGCGACGTCGTCTTCGCGGAATCGATCGTGGCTTTGGAAGACACGATTTCACCCACCGTCAGCCTCTACTTCGATTCACCCGGTTTCCGCAGCGGGGATCCGGTGGGCAGTGAAGCCACTCTGTACGTGGACGTGGCTGATAGTAACGGGGTTAACCTGACCGGTAGCGCCGGGCACGGCATTATCGTGACCATCGACGGAGCGATGCCGATCGAACTTACCGATTCATTCAGCTACTATCTGGATAGTTATACAACCGGCACTGCCGAGTACACCCTTTCGACGGGTGAAATCGCCCCCGGGATGCACATTGCAGAGGTGATTGCCTGGGACGCCGCCAACAATCCCGGCACTGCGCAGATCAGCTTTGAGGTCGCCGGCTGGGATGAACTGCGGCTGACCGAGGTATTGAACTTTCCCAATCCCTTCCACGATTACACCCGGTTCACCTTCGTTCTGGGTGGAACGGAAGCCGAAGGATCCAACGTGACTATCAAAGTCTACACGGTCGCGGGCCGCCTGGTGAAGGTGATCGACGGTATCGTCGGCAACGACACTTTCAACTACAGCGATCCGGGTCTGGTCTGGGACGGCCGCGATCATAGCGGCACGAAACTATCGAACGGAGTATACATATACAAGGTGCTGGTCGAGGGCTTTCCGAGCCGTCGATTGGTGGAGGAGACCGGCAAGTTGATCGTCATGAGATAACGCATTCAGCCCTATCCCCACGAAAAAAGTGGTTTTTCCTTGAAACTTGGCGCCCCTCTTCTCAATTTAATAGATACCCCCGGTTGCGAGTAACAGCCCGGGCCTTTTCTCGGATCGACTTGCATTGCCGGTTCGAGTCACATATGGAACGTGCATTGGAGGAAAATATGAACAGGCGGATGAGCAGTGTCATTCCGGCTCTGCTGTGTATCTTGATTTTCGCATCGGCCGGAATGGCAGACGGGCCTTCCGAAGCAGGAGTGATCTTTCTTAAACTTGTCCCGGGAACGCGCCCGGCGGGCATGGGTGAAGCTTTCGTAGCCCAGGCGGACGACGCCACCGCAACCTGGTGGAACACCGCCGGTATGGGATTTCTGGAGAGGCAGGAACTGGCTTTGATGTATGTCAACCTGTTGCCTCAATTCCACCTCGATGATCTCTACTACAGCTTTATCTCTTATGTCCACCCGATTCCATACTGGGGAACTGTCGGTGGTAATATCATCTTCACGAATTACGGCAAGACCGAGGGCCGCGATGAGAATAATATGCCCACCGGTACCTTCCACAGCTACGACGTGGCTTTCACCGCCGCCTACGGCACCGCTCTGAAGATGGATCAGTACGGCAAACCGATCCACAATGGTCTGGCCATGGGCGTTGCCGCTAAATTTATCTACAGTCATCTGGCGGATCAGGGTGCGGGTGCTGAAAAAGGATCCGGGGTCGGCACCAGTATGGCGATCGATCTGGGAGTGATGTACCGGGAAGCCTTTTTTAAAGGTCTCACCCTGGGAGCAACTCTGACCAACATGGGACCGGCCATCTCCTACATCGACCGAGCTCAGGCCGATCCACTACCGATGACCATCCGTATCGGGGCTTCATATAAAATCCTGGATTCGGATTTCAATGAATTGATCTTGAACTTCGATCTGCAAAAGGAACTTGTGGACCGTTATGATGATGGCAAAGCAGTACCGTTCTACATCGCTCTTTTCTCTGCCTGGGCCAATAATCCACTCGAGAACGAGATCGAGGGAATCATTCCCAACATCGGCATCGAATACTGGTACGATCGCATGGTAGGACTCAGGATGGGTTACTATCACGACATTCTGGGTGACCGTTATCCCTTAACCTTCGGATTTTCTCTGAAGTACTCCTCCTACGAATTCGACTTCGGCTACGTCTCCGCCGGAGAGGGGCATCCACTGACGGATACCATGATGTTCTCATTGAGCTTAGGTATATAAAGGGCTGTTGAAGATTTGAAACGATTTTATATTGCCCCCATCCTGTGGGGGTTTTTCCTATCTTCCGTAATCTGGGCGGCTAATTCAACTCCGCACCTGCCGGTTGCAGCAGGTCTGAAAAAGGTTACAACCCTCCAACAATCGGTGGCGGTCGAGACCCACGCCAGAATACTTGCCATCCGGGTAGAATTCCTGCCGGATACTCTCGCCACGACCACGGGTGATGGCACTTTTGGATCGGGCTTGCCCACTGACGCCGTCATCGATCCTTTGCCGCATGACCGCGCTTACTTCGAGGATCACCTCACCTTCCTGGACAGCTATTTCACGGAAGTCTCCAACGGAAAAGTTACTATCGACACTTTTAGTGTCTATCCGCTCAATCCGGACTCAACGTACATTCTGCCGCACCAGATGTGGCATTATAACCATAACACGACCCAGGAAGATTTGAACCTGCGTTTGACCTGGCTGTTTCAGGATGCTTGGTCGGCCGCTGCTGCCGATGCGAGCATCGATTATGACCAATGGGACATGTTCGTGATCTTCCACGCCGGCGTGGGGCAGGATTTCAACGTCAGTTTCGATGAAACTCCCCACGATATTCCTTCGGCCTATTTCCGGCTCGAAGACCTGCAGGACGCCCTGGAAGATCCCACATATCCTGGAGTTTTGGTTGCTGTGGACGGTGCGGACAGCACCTTCGTCTCCAGCGGCCTCCTCCTCCCGGAATCCGAACGCCAATCCGAGGTTGATATTGAGATCGCCTTGAACGGCACGGCCGCGCTACTATTCGGCCATTCCATCGGTCTTCCGGCTTTATATAACACAGAAAACGGGTCTTCCGGTGTTGGCCGCTTCGATCTGATGGATCAGGGATCGGGCAACTTTGCCGGCATGATCCCTTCGCGCCCCTGCGCCTGGACAAGGGTGTTCATGGGCTGGGAGACGCCGCAGGTTATCATTCCTGCCGGTGTAGCCGACACATTGCTGGTCAACGTACCAGGATACGGAGATTCCATCAATACGGCTCAGCAAGAAATTTACCGTGTCGACTTGAATCCGTCCGAATATTTTCTGATCGAAAATCGTTCCTGGAATCCCGATTCACTGATCGGGTACTGGCCGCCGTATGATATGGGATACACGGTCGCTCGAGACCGACAGGGACGGGAACTTATCATCAAGGAAGACTTCACGATCGAACTCCAGAATGACGATTTCGGCGTGATCGTCGAGGTCGACAACTACGATTTCGGACTGCCGGGCGAAGGTATCCTGATCTGGCATATCGACGAGAGCGTCATTGAAGCGAACTATGTCTCGAACACGGTCAACAACGATCTGTCGCACCGGGGCGTGGCGTTGGTAGAAGCTGACGGAGCGGAGGATATCGGCCAGGAATACGGTTTCCTGGACATCGGGTACGGGGCCGAATATGGCTGGGCCGGAGACTTCTTCTACGCCGGGAATGATGCTTTTCTGGATGCTAATTCTAACTTAAGCGCGGTCCGCTTTTACGATGATTCGTTCCCCGGCACACGCACCTACGATGGTTCGCCGACCGGGTTGATGCTGGGTGGTTTCGCTCCCCGCGATACCGTAATGCATTTCTGGATCATGAACAACTGGGCGCAGCCGGGTTTCCCCATGCAGCTTGCGGAGCCTTCCGGGGAGTTATCTCCATCTGCCCTGGATTTCGACGGGGATCAGAAGACCGATCTGATTCTCGCGCTCACGCCCGGTGGTGCCATCCAGCTTTTCGATAATCTGGGTAATGCCATCGGCGACGTTATCGAAACCAGGCAACTGATCGGGCTTTTGGGCGACAGCACCGCCGTCACAGACACCCTGTTAGCCCGGGTCGACTCGATCACCGGGACGCCCGCAATCGACGTGCAGTCCGATGGTTTCAGCGCCTTTTTCACTGGTGATGCTGGTGTCATGTATTTTCTCGAATATTTGGCAGGCCCCAGAACGACCAACTTGCAGACTTTGAACCTCACCGCTTTGAGCGCATGCAATCCGGTAATCGCCGGAGAGGGAACTGCTCTGACCGCGTACAGCTGTTATCAGGGCGGACTGATTGCATTAGATGCAGCTTTCAATATATTGGGCGATGTATATCCGTTCAACGAAGGCAACATCACGAGCTTCTGTCTTGCGGATACAGTTGATACCGCCTCAGTCTTCGCCCTTTCGGATCAGGGAGAAGCAGCTCTGGTCTCCCACGATCTCGAGGTCATCTGGGTTATTGATCTTCCTTTTATTCCCGATTTTGCCCCGCTTACCCTGTTTCACCAGACCGGTTCCCGTAAGGATCTGATTGCGGTCAGCGCTGAAGGAGAGGTCGTTCTGCTCGATCCCTCCGATGGATCCATCCGTTCAGGATTTCCATTCACGACGGGGATGACGGTCACGGCTCCTCCCGTAGCTGCGGATTTTGATAAGGATGGATATCTGGACGTGGTTCTGACCGGCGTCAACCGCATTGCGGCTGTGCAGGTTAACGGGGTGCTGGCCGCCAACTGGCCGCTGACGATGGACAACCGGCAGCCTTCGGAGCCAATTACGTCACCACCGGCGATCTCGGAGTTGATGTTCGATGATGAACTTCACGTCCTCTTCGGCTGGCCCGGAGGATCGGTGGACGGTCGCAACCGCTGGGGCAACTCTCCTGGCGGTTTCACCCGTTCTACCTCCGCCCCCGTGCGGTCTGCACCCTTGTTGGTGCAACTGGACGAGGATGACGCCTCGGAACTCATCGTTCTGGATGAGGACGGATCCTTGTACGCCTGGCACCTGCAGGGCATGGGTAATTTCACCGATCAGATACGCCCCTGGAATGGGCTGATGGGCGGCAACAGGCGGCAGGGCGTCGCCGTACCGGACGGGAGCACCATCACCCCACCCGGTCAGAGTGCACTGGTAAAGACGAAAGTGTATCCCTGGCCCAACCCGGCGAAGGAGGTCGTCTACATCCGCTATAGGACGGACTTTGACGGCACGGTCACCGTGCGCATTTTCGACGGTGCCGGCGATCTGGTGAAGGAACTTTCCGGACCGGCTCAGGCCGGACTTGAGCGGGACCTGAGCTGGGATCTGGCGGATGTCTCTTCGGGGATATATCTCGGGCGCGTCGAAGCCGAAACAACAGCGGGGACGGACAAGACCTTTATAAAGATAGCGGTGATCAAGTGATGGGGCAATATCTCGACGGGAATGCGAAGTTAAATCGATGCTGAACAGGATCTTGGATACAACCGGAAAATCTAAATCTTTACTCTTATCGCTTGCCATAATGGTTATTTTGGCAGCTTGGGCAATGCCGATTTCAGCGCAGCCGGAGAGTTACAACCACCCCGAACTGAACTGGGAGGTGTACGAGAGCGAACATTTCCAGATTATGTTTCATCAGGGGACCGAGAGAACTGCCCGCGAGATTCTGCGCATTGGCGAGGATATCTACGAACCGGTCACCTCGCTGTACGACTACGAACCGGATACCAAAATCCGCATCATCGTGCGGGATCACGACGATTATTCCAACGGTGGGGCCTATTACTACGATAACAAGATCCTGATCTACGCCAAGTCGCTGGATTTTGTCATGCGGGGGACTCACAACTGGCTTCGCAACGTCATGGCTCACGAGTTTGCCCACATCATCCAGTTGGGTGCTGCCCGCAAGGCTCCACGCTGGCTGCCGGCTTTCTATTTTCAGTGGATCGATTACGAAGAGGAGAGGCGTCCTGACGTACTCTATGGTTACCCAAACATTTTGGCCTCGTTTCCAATGCCCATGACCGTCATTCCCAAGTGGTTCGCGGAAGGCTGTTCCCAATCCATGTCCCCGGATTTCGGCTACGATCACTGGGACTCACACCGGGATATGGTTTTGCGCATGCGTTCCCTGGAGGATTACCTGCTCACCTATATCCAGATGGGGGATTATTACGATCAGACCAGCCTTTATGGGGAATCGGTATATGATCACGGTTTTTCGCTGGTGCGCTATATTATAGACAACTGGGGGATAGACGCCCTCAAAGAGCTCTCCAATGAGATGGCCAGCCCCTTCGCGATGACTTTCGACCGGGCGCTGATGCGGGTTCTTGGCGTTGACGGCGAGGAACTTCACGCGCAGTGGTCGCGCCACCTGAAGGATACCTATCTCAGCCGCACAGAGACGATCCGGGAACAGCGCGTCCAGGGAGAGCTGATTGGACCGGACGGTTTCGCAAACCTTTACCCCCGCTGGAGTCCGGACGGGGGGAAACTGGCCTACACCTCCAACAGCGGCGAGGACTATTTCGGCATGTCCGGGCTTTATGTCTTTGACGCCCAGAGTGAAGAGACAAAACTTCTGCGCGGGCCGGTCGTCTCTCAGCTCTCCTGGAGTCCCGATTCCCGCTTCATCTTCTACGATAAGCAGTTCAGCCCCGGGCTCGATGGAGCGCATTTCGATGACATCGCTGCCTGGGACTTAGAACGGGAGAAGGAATGGCGGTTGACCAAGTCGAAGCGTGCCGCCCAGGTAGACGTCTCGCCGGACGGTAAGCGGATCTGCTATGTTTTATACGCGGACGGCACGGAGAACCTCTGGGTGGCGGAACTCGCGGACGAATGGTGGGAGAAGGAGATCGGCGAGAGCCTCGTGAACGAAAGCGCTCTGACCGCCCATGTCAACGGGGAACAGGTTTATTCGCCGCGCTGGTCGCCTGACGGGAGCGAAATCGCTTTCGCCACGAGCCGTGACCGCGATCGCGATATCACGATTGTAAACTCGGAGACGGCACAGGTGCGCCGCCTCATGGCGACGCCGGCGGACGAGCGCGATCCGGTCTGGGGGAGCGGGGGGGAACTCTATTTCTCCTCGGATCAGACGGGCATCTTCAACCTTTACCGCTACGATCCTTCGGATTCTTCCAGGACGCCGGTTTCGAACGTGCTCGGCGGCGCCTTCATGCCCTCCATCTCGAAAGACGGGCGCCTGGCTTACTCGGATTTCCGGGCTGAGGGATTCAAACTCGCCCTCTTCGACTCAATCGTCAGCGTCGATCCAGTGGTGACTGAATACATTGTCGATTATACTTCCACCCTTCCGGAGATCACCTATCCGACGGATTATCCGCCCGAAGCCGAATCCAGGCCCTATAAGCCTTCGTTCGACAAGACTTTCATCTACCCGCGACTCGCTTTTGACTTCGGGACTTTCAAGCCCGGGTTCTACTTCTTTTCCCAGGACATCCTGGAGCAGATGAGTGCTTTCGGGGGCTTCGCCATGAATATGGAAGGCGATTACGACCTCTTCGCACTGATCGATTACAACCGATTGCACCCGACTATCTTCCTGGAAGCGTATAACCTGCGCCGCCATTCGGAGCAGTCGTTCGAAGATCCCTTCGTCATCGTAGGGGAGATAGGCACCGGCCCCGACGCCGTCCCGATCTACGACAGCTATTCCATCAAGTACAAT
>JALGZU010000339.1 GCA_025774735.1 candidate division LCP-89 bacterium
CAATGCCCATGATCCCTCCTGGTTGGTAAATAACACAGACATTAAACTGCCATTCAACTATTTGATGCTCTCTGCGATCTCCTGGATGTCGCCCAGATAGCTGGTACTCAGATTCTCAAACATCGAGAGTACTCTTTTCAGGATGTCGTCTTTTTCAGCGTCGCTGGGCTCTCTCTGGTTGTTGAGACAAAAGCTGACTTTCGACGCGTAGTACGAAGATAAAATATTGGACACTACAACCATGGTGAGTAGTTGCTTCTCTTCCATTTTGTCCTCCTTCAATATAAAACGTTCACGACCGGATTACTGATTGGTAAAATAAGCGGATGTTTTCGGATTGTCAATGATTATTTTGATAGTTCATCATTTTAAGGGTTCGAGAAATAATAAAACCCGGTCGAACCATCGCCGGGTTTTATCTTCCATACCTACCGTAGTTTTCTGCTGTTATCTATTCTTCACATCTTCTCTGATCTCTTCGATCCGCTTCTCAAACTCCTCGTGCTGACCGCCGACCATTGTCAATGCCGTTTCTTCCGCCTCAATGGCTTTCTCGTGTTCGCCCATCTTCCAGTAAACCATGCTTAAGGTATCCCAGGTGTTGGCTGTATTCTCCAGATCGATCGACGTTTTGACTGCTGCAAGCGCGCTCTCCAGATTCTTACCTTGCTGCGCCCAGAACCAGGCATAGCCATTCAAGGCATCCGCATCGCCTTCTTTGACGTATTCCCTGGCATACTCCTGACCATAGGCTTTGACGGCTCTGCCATCTTCACCCTTCAGGAGTAGTAAATCCGCAAAGGATTGGGCGAGGCGGTCGTCTTTGAGATCGGGGCGGCTTTTGTACATCTCTTCGGCCAGTGCGATGCCGCGATCCACGTTCGTCTCTCTCCGCGCACAGTAGCGGACGTACGGAACCACGACCAGTGGATCGGCGGGATACCGGCTCAGCAGTGTGCTGTACACTCTCTGGGCTTCCTCGGTGTAATCGGGAAAGTAGAGATACCTGGCCAGACGGGAAACCGCCGGCTTCCTTAAAGAACTTTCGGGAAACTCCTTCAGGAACTCCTCCACGCCAGCAGGCCCTTCATAAATTGTCGTAAAGCGCGCATACTCGTAAGCTGAAATCGCCGTGTTATCCTGGCCGTATGGTACTTTCACCTGTCTGGCTTTATCAGACTGCTGCAAGATCATTCTGCCGGATTCGGCCGCCTTCTGGCGCTGATAGCCTTCCTGGTATTTGCGGGTCAGCGCAGCGAGTACTTCAATGTCTTCGGGATCATTTTTGTGGGCATTTTTTAGCGCCAGAAGCGTATTCTCGCCCCTGTAGGAGTTCTCCAGGATCGTCTTGAACTCTTCTGCCGGGGGATCGTAGCCGACGATCCGGTCGATCTCAGTCCCGTCGGAAAGCGCCACCAGAACGGTCGGCGTCGCGCTTACACTGTACATATCGAAGAGAGCGTCTCTGGGCACTTCTTCATGCGCCAGGTCATCTTCTCGAAATGCGTGGATCGTGAGGAAGTTATCCGTGAGATAGGGTCGGAACTGTTCGTCTTGAAAGAATTGCTCGTCCAGCAATTGACACGAGCTTCAATAATCTGAGGAGAAATCGATGAGGATCAGTTTTTCTTTCTCCTGCGCCAACGTCTTCGCTTCGTCATACGTTCCCTCAAACCAGACCGATCCTTGTGCGAAAACTGACGCTGCGAGGATGAGAACCAGCAGGATTACCGCAGCCTTGTTCATAGCGTGCTCCTCATAAGTCACCGGTATCTGCCCTTAAATGGATCCGGTAGGATCCCCATGACGGACCCAGGTAAAATATAGCCAATTTTGAGCATTAAGTAAAGCGGTTCTATTCCTTCCGGTATTCCAGTATATCCCCCGGCTGGCAGTCCAGCGCTTGACAGATGCCCTCAAGCGTAGAGAAGCGGATCGCGCGGGCGTGTCCCTGCTTGAGAATGGAGAGGTTCGCTAAAGTCACACCCACCTTTTCGGAGAGCTCCGTCAGGGACATCTTCTGCTTCACCAGCACCAGATCTAAATTAACGATGATCGGCATGACATCCCCTCCTAAACCGTTAGATCCTGTTCCTGCTGAAGCTGTAGTCCCCGTTCAAAGATTTGCGCGATCACCAGGATTCCCAGCCCGAAGAAGACGAGTTCGGCTGCGAGCATACAGGACAGGGGCATAAAGGCCGGGAAGGACAGGTGTGATCCCTGGTAGATCAAGACGCCTTTCAAGCCAAATGAAATCAGGCGCAACGGCGCCCAGATGATGATCGCGTAGCCGATCCGACGGATGCGTGTAGGATTCGCCGGATTGAAGGGATCGCCCGCTTTAATCGCCTTCATGAGCAGCCGGAGATGGTATACGATCCAGAGAAAGAAGCCCGAAGCGAACAGGCTGGAAGAATATACTCCCATCAACCACAAGGGATTGAGTAAGGGATGGTAAATTGTATGACTGGACCAGTGAGAAAATTCGCTTCTGGCTAAACCGAACACAAGAGTGAAGGGTACGGCGACGAGGGTGAGAGCCACCGAGATGATGCCCAGCACCCAGGCAACGTCGATAACAACCGCCAGGAACCTTACCAATCCCGAAGGTTTAAACTGAGGTGAATCATTCATGATATATCCCTTTCCAGGTGACCTTTTTTTTTGCTGCCCATTGTTAATATACGATAATAATTGCCGTATGTCAATATATATTTATTGTTTTTCAATAATTATTTATCGTAATTCAACAGAATCTGGGGAGAAAGAATCATGCTTACGACTCTCATTTTACCCTGTCGTGGTGTGCTATTTTTTTTAGGGGTTGACTCCGCCTTCGATTCTTATTATATTGTTATATCGATATACAACAGTTGAATAACCATACATAGCCACCAGTGAGGCCAGAGATGAAAACCGTATCCAGAATCATCATTGTATCACTGTGTTGTCTCTTCCTGGCAGCAGCCACCGCTGCATCCGAACGTGCAGCTATGCGAAGCGAATTGCCCATTGAAGATATCGTGATTGCAGCCAACTCGCTGGAACCGAGCGATCTCGATTCAGCCGCTCTGGATTCGTTCATCATCGACTATATGGACACACATCATATCCCCGGGTTGGCGGCTTGCCTGGTTAAAGATGGAGAAAACATCTTCACAGGGTCTTATGGATACGCCGACTTCGACCGCAACATTCCCGTGTCAGAGGGCACGCTGTTTATGCTGGCTTCGATATCTAAAACAGTCACCGCTACAGCGTTAATGCAATTATATGAATCCGGCGCATTCGAATTGGATGATTATATAAATGATTATCTGCCTTTTGATGTTATTCATCCTTCTTATCCAAATACTCTGATGACCTTCGGGATGATACTCTCACATGTTTCGGGAATAAAAGATAACTGGTCGGTGATGCCTTATTATCCGGGTGATCCGACTACTATCCTCGGCGAATATCTCGAAAGCTACCTCACACCGGGTGGTTCTATTTATAATCCAAATCTGAATTTTTATTCATGGCAGCCAGGCACTGGATACGGCTATTGCAATAACGCGTTAGCGCTGGCGGGTCACCTCGTAGAAGAAATCTCCGGTGAACCGTTCAACGAATACTGCAATGAAAATATTTTTACTCCGCTGGAAATGAACAATTCTGCATGGTTTTTATCCGAACTAAGCATCAGCGATATCGCTCTGCCATATATCTGGACCGGAAACAATTATATTACTTTCGGTCATTACGGTTACAGTGATTATCCCAGCGGACAGCTTCGAACCAGTGCAGTTCAGTTAGCGCGATTCCTCACCGCATATTTGCAGTACGGCGAGATCGGCGGGACCAGAATCCTTGACAGCACAACCGTGGCATTAATGACGACTCCCTATTTCCCACAGATCGACCCCACGCAGGGACTCGCATGGTATTCCATGTATCTTGACGGCAGGCAAATATGGGGGCATGGAGGCGGCGATACCGGCGTTACAACCGAAATGTATATGTGCAGGGAACAAAATTCTGCCGTCGTGCTCTTAACCAACGGAGAATCGTACTTTTTTGATATTATGGATGCGTTATTCGACTATGCGCAGGGATATGGGACCGAGCTTTCAGTCACTCTGACGCCGAACAATCCCCCGATACAGATTCCGGCCGGGGGCGGGAGTTTTGAGTATGATATTTCAATTGAGAATTTGGATCCGATGGAAAGCGCTCTGTTCGACGTCTGGATAGATGTTATACTACCGGATAGTTCCAGTGTCAGCCCGATACTGTTGAGGTCCGAGTTAACCTTACCAGGCGGAGGAATAGCGACAAGAAATGATATGACGCAGGTTGTTCCAGCATATGCACCGGCAGGCGAATACGGTTATATCGCTTATGCAGGCTTATATTCGAGCCAGAGTGTAGCTTCTGCAAGTTTCACTTTCGAAAAGCTTGCGGGTGTCGATATGTCTTCAAATGAATTTGACTGGCAGCTTTCAGGGTGGGCTAATGAAATGCAGGCGGTAACTGAAATTCCGACTGAGTTCATCCTGCACAGCCCCTACCCCAATCCGTTCAACCCGGTAACGACGTTAAGCTTCACACTGTCGGAAGCCGGCAAAGTCAACCTGACCGTTTACGACGTCAACGGCCGGTTGATCACGACCCTGGTGGACGGTTATCGCCAGGCAGGCAGCCACGAGGTGAGTTTCGACGGATCCGGACTGGCATCGGGCATGTACATCTACCAGCTTTCCACCGGCGAGTTCAGCTCCATCGGAAAGATGGTCTTGATGAAATAATCATTCCTACACAAACAGATAACGAAAGGGCTCAGGAAATAACCTGAGCCATTTTTTTGCGGTCTTGCTTGGAGTTAGGGACGTAATTCGAACTTTGGTGGGGTGGGAACGGCTGTTCGAAATAGGACTAGCAGCCTGAGCGTCAAGAGAATTATTTTTGCGTTCGCCTGAAAAAATCCCTTGACTTTTTAAATTTCATACATTATATTATCACTAACCACCATAGGGGGTGATATGTTTTCTACCGGTGAATGCCAATGAATGAATCAGAACTGCTTGAACAGTTAGTCCAACTGGTGATGAGTGAACGACAGGCCAAGGTCTATCTGTCTATGCTGCGCAATGGCTCTTGCACAGCAGCAGAACTTCAGCGCAAAGCAGGCATCCCTCAAAGCAAAATCTACGACACCCTCGAATTCCTCGTAAGCCAGGGATATTGTGTTAAGAGACAGGCGGGGAAAAAACGAACCTATGAAACTATTGACCCAACCGTTTGAACGATTGGCCGCGGTCCAGGTTGGAGCTGGTAAAACGAAAGATCCCTTCGAATACATCGAAGTTCTTCACGGAAACGAGAATATCCACAATAAGTTCAACCAGCTTCAAATTGCGGCAAAATTTGAAATATTAGGCTTTACCAGGCCGCCATTTGCCTACTTTACCCCCGAGATGCAAAAAGAGCAGTTCATTGCGACAGAGAAATTCATGGAAAGGGGAGGTATAGCGAAAAGTGTGGTTGAAGCCAATGAAGATGCTCCAGCGCGCATCTTCAAAACGATAGAACAGGGAATGAGGATGATGCGGGAGGTTGACGGCAGTGATCAATCAGAACTTAGAGTCGTTGCCAAACTTCCGATAAAAATGTTCATTTTCGACCGGGAAACCTTATTAATCACTGAGAAGTCGTCCGCTATTGATGAGACAGAGCTATCGATGACTGAGGTGAAGCAGAAGAGCATGGTGGAAGGCTATATCGCACTGTTTGATTTTCTCTGGGATCAAGGAGTTGGGTGCGATGAATGGGTAGCAAACAATGAAGAGCTGTTTGAGAAAAAACTGGCAGAATTATCCCATTAATTCTGTAAAATAATTTCCAAACCTCTAATGAGAAGGAGATTCGCATGCAAAGACTCAAATTACCAGCCTTCTTAAGCTTGCTGATGATGGTCTGCGTCAGTATCGCGGATACGCATCCGGGAACCAATGTTGGACCGGTCGCACCTCCCGTACCCCCAATCGACTCAATGTGGGATCTGTTGGATACGATCGACCTTGACATGCTTAGTCCCTATTGTATCGGCGTGGAGTTCGCCGAAGGGGAGTGGTATGTTTCCCATGGTGGTGAAAGTGCAAGCAGCAACACGGACAACATCATCGCGGTTATCGATCCGGTTACACACGACACGGTGAGAACCTTCTTACAGCCAGAGGTATATAGTGGTTGGGGAATGCGCGACCTGGCTTATGATGGCGAATACCTCTACGG
>JALGZU010000032.1 GCA_025774735.1 candidate division LCP-89 bacterium
CCGCATTCCGAGATGACCAGTTTCCGGCCGCGCAGCTCCTGAACTTTATCGTAAAGCCGAATGCCGACAGCGCCGCCCAGGTCGTCGTCTCCGGAGAATAGACCGAAGTTGGTCATGTCCCAGCCTTCACTGGGCATGGTCCAGTTTTCACCGGCGAAATGGAAAATCTTGGCAGCATCCGCGATGGTGCGGGGGTCGTATTTCACCTCGCGAGGATTGATGGAATAGACCACCTCGCAATCCATCTTATCGACCGGAATTTTGATCGAGGGGTTTTCCAGTTCGTCCTGGAGTTCCTCCTCCATCCATTCCAGAGTCTCCAGGTAATCTTCCTTCAAGACGCCCATCTGGTTGCCGATTTCCCATTGATCCTTGCTGACTACGGCGACCCCCTCGGGCATGACGCCCACCGAAACCAGCAGACCCCGGGCCATGCGATTGAAGACGGCCAGATCGACGCCCATGGGGCAGTTGACCGAACAGCGGCGGCAGTTGGTGCATTTGCCGAAAACCGTATCTTTCAGCTCTTCCAGCTCTTCATCCGTATAGACACTCTTCGCCTTAACCCACCAGGGGAGTACCCGTCCGGTCCAGTCGATGTGGCGCTTGAACAACTTGCGTAACTGGTCGCCTTTATAGGCTGGCAGATAGGTTGGGTCGTCTGGATTGGTCAAGACGTAATGACACGCTTGTGAACACATCCCGCAGTGTACGCAGGCGAGCAGAGATCCCGCCATCTGACGGTTAATTTTCTGGGACATCCGCTCGAGAACTTGTTCCGCTTTAAAGGATCTCTGGTGGTTGCTCATGTATATCTCCGAAGTGGTTGACTTTGCGATTAGTACCCCGCGTTGATCGGCTCGGAGCGCTTGCTCTTCACCATGGGATAGACGCCCCGATACCCGAGGGTCTTGCCCAGGTA
This sequence comes from candidate division LCP-89 bacterium, assembly GCA_025774735.1. Next base: position 923 of record JALGZU010000032.1, read on the forward strand.
ATATCTCGTGAATGGATAATAGAGGTAATGTCCGATCTTGCTGAAGGGGACGTAGATCAGGAAGAACGCTGTCACCCAGAAGTAGATAGTCAGGATGGTCTCACCAGCGGAGGTGTTCGGCACTGCCAGCGTGGCGAAGAAGAACCAGACCGTCAGCAGAATCAGCGAGAAATAATCGTCGGGGGAGCTGATGGCGCGCATGTTCGTGGTCCCGAAGCGGCGCACAATCCGCATGCAGCCCACGATGAACGCTGCCCCGATGATGATCTGCAGAATTTGAACCAGGAGGGTCGAAGTTAGAACTTGAGGCGCGTAGGGGATAATGAAGGAAAGACCAATGGCCACCGTGACCCCGATGTGGAAGATGACGAACTGAATGTAGAGGAAAAACTTGGTACGAGTGCTTTCCATGGTCCAGGGCATGGCGATATTCAACCAGGAATAGATCACCCCCTTGGCTGGAGTCGTATTTTTCGGGCCGGTTGGCGCCTGCCTCTCTTTGCCGGCTTTGAAACGGCGCAGCAGCCAGATAATCCTGAGAGTATAAACCGTTCCCATGACGATCAGAGCGACTTCCTGTAATGTATGTTCAGCGAAGTGAAGCGAGGGACTCATGTTGTGATCCTTTTATTTACGTGATAGTCTCGAGTTTCTTAATGAAGGGGCGGGATTCCCGGTTGTCGAGGGGACAGATGATGACTTCGTCAATTTCGGTATGATTCGTGAAATATTCCTTGATAGTATCGATCATGACTTCGGCGGACATGGGGAGGGGTACACAATAGAAACCAGTCCCCATCGGAGGGAATGCAACCTTTTTGATGCCCTTCTTCTCGGCTTCGTTCAAGGCATTGAGAATTGTTTTCTTCAGCTTGGCAGGGGTTTCCGCTTCCATGAATTTGGGACCGACGGCATGGATGATGTAGCTGGCTTTCATATTGCCGGCCTCAGTGATCACCGATTCGCCGAGTTCCAGGCTGCCCACTTCTTCGAGCGCCTTCTGGACGGAGGGACCGCCCCGCATGGCGATGGCGTTTCCGAACCCGGCCCCGAGTTTCAGGTCGGATTGGGCGTAATAGACGAAGGCTTCAACCTCCATGTCGGTTATGTCGCCTTTGACGAGCTTGAGCGTACTTTGATTGATCGATTTCGAGAGAGACATAGTCGGGATTCCACCTGTGGCTAGAGTTCGTCGACGTCCCAGTCACCGCTTTCCTTGTGCATGAGCCTCTCGGCTTCAGCCAGGCCGCGAAGTTTGTAAGCCGCATCCCTGAGCGTGCCGTAGAGAACGCCGCAACTTCTGTCTTGCCTGCTGTTGTCGCCTTCATCCGCCAGAAGCATCATGTCGCGCGTCAACCGCAGGACTTTGACGATATTTTGATTAAAGGGTTTGGGCACAGTACTTTCCATCAACCTATTTCCGCGACAGAGTGTAGCAAAACATGTGCCTTTCGTATCATCTCGCGACGAAACGCCATTTAGTGTTTAATTATCAGTAATATAAATAGAAAGACAGAGAAATATTCGAGTAATCGGTGGGTGAGGCAGGAGTGAATTAAGTTACAGCTCTATAGAGCGAATTCCATCTCGGGGATTTGCAGCTGGAGGAATTTGCACAATTCCTTTAGTAGTTCAATATAAACAATTTAATTGAATTGATGGAGTTGATTACGTGCAGAGATTGGTGGAAAATCATCTTTTTGGATGTGTGTGAAACTGTTCACATATAATATAGTTACACTTGTGTATTAAATTACACTTTCCGGGTTAGAAATCGGTATAGCGAAGTTCGGCTGACTCCTAAAACTCTTGCGGCTTTGGCCTTGTTGCCCCCGCTGCGGACCAACGCTTCTTCAACGGAAGAGTGATTAAGTTTGGCAGGACGTCCCCGCTTGATGCCGCCCGGTGCGGAGTGGTTCTCGGCCAGTTCGGGAGGCAGATGTGAAACATCCAGGGTGCTCCCCTGGCTCTTGATCATGCTGTACTGCACCGCGTTTCTGAGTTCCCTGACATTGCCAGGCCAGGGATATTCCAGGAATAGCTGCAAGGCTTCGGAGGAGACCTCCTTGACGACCAGGCCGGTATCCCGGGAAAATCTATCGATGAAATGATCGACCAGCATGGGGATGTCGCTGGCCCGCTCCTTAAGCGCGGGCATGTTGATGGGGACGACTGCCAGTCGGTAATAGAGATCATCCCGGAAGAGACCCTTCTGCGTCAACGCTTTCAAATTCTTGTTGGTGGCGCAGATGATGCGCACATCCACGTGAATCAGCTTCTCTCCGCCCACGGAGACGAAAGCTTTTTCCTGCAAGACACGCAGCAGTCGTAACTGCACGGGAGGGGATATCTCTCCGATCTCGTCCAGGAAAATGGTCCCGCCTTCCGCCAGTTCAAACCTCCCCTTTTTATCGCGGATGGCGCCGGTAAAAGCCCCCCTGACGTGTCCGAACAGTTCGCTCTCGAGGGTGCCCTCCGGGAGGGCTCCGCAATTGACTGGAACGAAGGGGCCCGAAGCTCTGGAACTCAGATTATGGAGCGCCGTCGCCACCATTTCCTTACCGCTGCCGCTCTCCCCCTGAATCAAGATTGGTACGTTGACGTCAGCCAGTTCCTGGATGGAATCGAAGATTTTTTGCATTGATACGTGGCGGCCGATGATGCCCTGAAAACCGCGGCTCTCATCCAATTTCCTGCGGATGTGGAGTACTTCGGTGACGTCCCGAAATATGACCAGAGCGCCCGTCACTTCTCCGACCGGTGTATTGACGGTGACCACCGACATCTCGAGATCTCTGCGCTCGCCGTTGCGGCGGGTGATGGTCTGAGGATACCTTATCCTGTTGTGGACTTCCGCATCGCCCTCGCAAAAGGAGCAGTCCCCGCCACAGAAGCGGCCTGCAAAGACTTCATGGCAATCCCGACCGATGATCTCAGAATAATCGTAGCCCGTTATTTTCTGCGCAGCGGAGTTGAAGAAGTAGATCCTCCGCTCGAGATCGTGAGCCATGACACCATCGGTGAGATTGTCCAGGAGGGAGGCAAACGTCAGGCGAACTTGCAGGACGGACTCGAGAAAACCGTGCTGAAACAGTCCTTCCACCCGCTTCTGTATTTCGTCTCTGACGTTGCGAAATCGCTCTTCTGCCGTCGTAGCACCGGCCTCATCTGCGCGGGTCGGATCTGGTAGGGGCCAATGGATTCTGGCTGGCGAGCCGGGGAAGCTGGGGCAGATTTCGCGGGCTTGGTTGCAGAGTGTGATGACGATGTCGAACGGTTCCCCCTGAACGTCCTCAAGTGAGAGCTTGGTGACCGTTTCTATCGGCATACCTACTTCGGACATCACCTGCAATGCCAAGGGGTCGATCGTCCAGCGTCGGTCGCTCGCACAGCTGATGAGAGTGGCCTTGGGGGCGAAATCCCGGGCAAAAGCTGCCGCCATCTGGCTTCGACCAGAGTTGCCGGTACAGAGGAATAAGATGCGAAACATGACTAAAGCGATTTGATAAAACGATGCACAGGAGAGGCGGACAATTGCCGCCCATGCCACGTTCTTTCTCACTAAAATATAAGCTATTAAAGTGAAAAGTACAAGCGTGAAATGCCCCTTAATTCTGCCTGATATGTGGATAAAGGGGTGATAAAAATGAGGACTTCAGCGGTTCTTTTCTGTGGATCTCTAAGACGTGTCCCGAATTATTGAACACTGTATTATAAATCGGGTGGTTCTAAGGAAACTAAAAATCGCTTGATTTTCGCTTTTTGCGAAGTTATATTCTGGCATTGGAAACCTGATTGCAGCGAATATACTTAGTAAAATTGGATTCGATCGGCCTCGCGGCTGGACCGGATTCCACCGCGATTTCAGTTGTGCTTCCAAGCCAGAGCTTAAGAGAGAAACAGAGGGCAGATGAGAAAGGTTTAGACCTGGCATTATTTAGTCATCAGAAGGAGTGTATTGTGTCCGAAAAGAAAAACAGTGATCTTCTCAATAGCTCCCAGTCCGAGACTGTCCATTATTTACCAGAGGGAATAGAACTGCTAGATGCGATGGTCGTACCGGCGCTGATTATTGGACCGGATATGACGGTGCGGTATCTCAATGAGATCGCAGCCAAACTGTTAGGGTCGTCCAAACAAAATTGCACCGGTAAGAAGTGTTTCGACCTGTTCCAGAATCCACACTGTCATACGTCACAATGCGCCACCGTCTGGGCGTTCCAACACGGCGAGCCCGTTACGGCTGAAACTGACATCACCCGGGCGGACGCGCTCATAAACGTTCGCTATACCAGTGTGCCAATCAAGGATGAGCACGGTGAGGTCCTCTACGTCCTCAAGCAGATCATCGACATCACCGAGTCCAAAACAGCCCTGACACAGGTGGAAGAAATGGCCCGCCGGCAAGAGGCGGAAGTGGAAAAACTGGATCAATCGCTGGTGCGCATCATTTCCAGGCTAGATGGCCATGATCAATCCACCATAGAGGAACAGACCAGCCCTGAAGAATCGGCCGTGCGGGAACCAGATTGCTTCTACATCCAGGTGAAAGATGCTTTGCTGGCCACGTCAAACCGGCTCGATAACCTCTGGCGTAAACTGAGTGAGGCCGACCGCGCCGGTGATTCGGATGATTCTAAATCGCAGCCGACTCCGGATCCGGAGTCCTTTCGTCAGCGAATCCGGGAGATGCGCAGGGTCCTGAAAGATCTGAAATCGTCACTCGGAGACATTGTCCATCTGGAAAACTGGCACCAGGAGGACGCATCCGTTCCCGGGGATGGTGATGAAACACGGGCAGGGGAAGAGGCGTCGGCTGCCTCGCAAGTCGAGGTCCTGCTCCAGATTTTCGAAGGAGTATCCAGGTCGGCTGCCCTGGTCGATAAGATCGTCACCCACCTGGTGGATCAACTCTGGCAGCTGGAGGAGTCAGAACCCGGTGTCCCGTCAGATAAAACGACGACATTTCCCTCCGGTCGCTCAAAAAGTGAGCGGCGAGAAGAGACGGACCAGGAGTTGCTGGAGATCAACAAACAGCTTGAAAATACGATACATTTTGCCAAGGAAATGGCCATTCAGGCCGAGATATCCAACGATTCCAAGAGCGAGTTTCTGGCCAACATGAGCCACGAAATCAGAACGCCGCTGAACGGTATCCTGGGATTTACGCAACTGCTACTCGAGGATGAGAATCTCAGTGAAGAGCAGCGGAACTACGCTGACACCATCCTCGAAAGCGGGAACGCGCTGTTGATGCTGATCAATGACATTCTCGATTTTTCCAAGATAGAAGCTGGGAAAATGGATCTGGAAATCATCGAATTCGATCTGGAATCGATGATGGCTAATATTAACGACCTCATGGCTCAAAAGGCTGTATCCGAGGAACTTGAGTTTAACTGCATGATCGAGAGGGAAGTCCCCCGGGGATTGAAAGGGGATCCGGGCAGGTTGCGCCAGATCCTGCTCAACCTGCTGGAGAATGCCATCAAGTTCACCAGGGAGGGTGAGATAGACCTCAAAGTCACACTTTCGAGTAAGACATCCGACAGTGCCATCCTCAAATTTGAGGTAAAGGACAGCGGGATCGGTATCCCTGAAGACAGACAGGCGTTTATATTCGACTGCTTTACGCAAGCGGACAGTACGACAACCCGCAAGTATGGCGGAACAGGATTGGGATTGGCTATCTGCCGGCAGCTGGTCGATTTGATGGGCGGTGAGATCGGAGTCGAAAGTGAATTAGAGAAAGGCAGCACTTTTTACTTCATCGTCGAGTTTGGTTTAGTCACTGCGGCTGATGAGGAAGAAGATGCCTCCGAATTTGCTCTACTGAAAGACGAAACTGCCTTGATCGTTGACGACAATGAGACGAGTCGAGGAATCCTTGAAGGAATGTTGAAGAGTTGGAGCATGTATCCAGTTCTGGCTAAGAGTGGGTATGAAGCCCTGAAAATTCTCGAGAATAAACGGGAAGCCGGGGAGCGCTTTTGGGTAGCTGTCATCGATGCCCACATGCCGAAGATAGATGGCTTCGAACTGGCGGAACGCATCCGTGATGATTATGAGGCTCTCCAGATTCCGGTGATTATGCTCATCGCCGCGGGGCTGAAAGGTGATATCGAGCAGTGTAAAAAACTGAAAGTTTCCGGTTATCTGACCAAGCCGATCTCTCAACCTGAAATGTTCAAGGCCGTCCAAACTATACTAACCGGTCAAACTGAGGTACGGGAAGAGCCTGATCCGTTCACGAAAACGGTCAGAACTTCGAATCAAAGACGATTGAAGATACTCGCAGCGGAGGATAACCAAGTCAACCAGGACCTGGTCAGCCAAATCGTCAGCAAACTGGGGCACCAAGCGACTGTAGTCAAATCCGGTCAGGAGGCATTGGAGACGCTGGAAAGCACTGCTCCCGGCACATTCGATCTGATTCTGATGGACGTGCAGATGCCAGAAATGGATGGCTTTGAAGCAACGGCTGCCATCCGGACGTACGAGCAGAAGACCGGTACTCACACTCCCATTATCGGTGTGACTGCTTACGCTCTGAAGGGCGACCGAGAACGGTGCATCGAAGCTGGAATGGATGGGTATATCGGGAAACCGGTGCAGATATCTGAACTTCATAAAACCATCGAGGAAACCATGCGGCAGACACATCAATCCGAAGATCCCAACTGTACAGATGACAATCCAAAGGGGGAAGCAGGCGTGTTCGACTTCGAGGCGGCCATGACACAAGTGGACGGCGATGAAGAACTTCTTCTCGACATCACAGCGGTCTTTCTTGAGACCTGTCAAGACCAACTCACTGAACTTCAGGAAGCTTTGAATGCGGGTGACGGAGAGGCTCTATCACGTGCAGCTCACTCGATGAAGGGTTCCGTAGGCAACTTCGGTGCAAAAAGTGCTTTCGATATCTGCCTGAAGCTGGAGACGATGGGGCGGAACGATGATTTGGCCGATGCCTGGAATGTCTATTCCGAGCTGGAAGGTCAGATCAGACAACTCAGCACAGAACTTGAAGGATTGCTAGAAAAAGAGACCGTAACTCTATTAGAATAACGTCTCAGGGCGAAGGAACGAGGAACAATGACTGACAATCGGGACAGCCGTCAGGGAAAAAGCGGAAATCAGCAGGACATTAAAATCGTCTTCCATGGCGATACTCACTGGAAGGTGCGGATTTTGTTTTCTTCCCGCGAGGCTGTGGACCGCGAAATGGTGGAGTGTTTGCGCAGCGCCAAAAATTTGATTGCCAAGCATCACGGCGTACCCGTCGAACTGCTGGAGTTGACAGAAATTCTGGAGCGAAGCCCTTCCCGGAAAGGCTTCGCCATTACCATCAACATCGGTAAAATCTTTGTAGAACAAGGCCAACCGGTCTTCAGCTTTCTACCGATGGAAACACCCAACGGAGTCGTCCTCGAGGATATGGTGGCGGAGTTGGATATCCCCTATCTGGATGAGACGAATAAACCGGTAACCCCGGATCGCCTGTCCGATGAATTGGAACGAAAAGGTCTCGATCCAAGCCTCTGCGATCAGGGTGCGATCAGGGAAGCTGTAAAAAAAGTCATCGAGACTAAAAGCGCCGTTCGCGGTCTTGTTGTCGCCCGTGGAATTCTGCCGGAGGAGGGTGAAAATGCGAGACTGGATTACTCCCTTTGCGGAGATCTGAATGGCGATTCCGGTATGAACGGAAAATTTAAAGATCGCAAAACCAAGAGGTCCGACGTCCTATGCCGAAAAACCTCTCCCACACGAGGGAAAAAACCAGGTAAGAACGTCTTTGGTAAGGAAATTCCCCCGCTATATGGCCTCGACATAGACCTGGCGGACGGAGAGGGAACTTCATTGACGGATCACGGTGATGGTCTCGTCGCGATACAGGACGGAGTTGCCCATGTTTCGGTTGATTACCGCACGATCCGCACGGATGCCGGTGAGGAGAGTTTCCCGGAAACCATTCGGATCAGCGTGAAACCGGTGCTTCGTTTGCAGGGGGAGGACGTTGGTGATCTCATCGTCGCCGATTCGGTTGAGGTCGATGGATCAATTGGAGATGGAGCAGCCGTCACCACCCAGGGCGAATTTTACATGTCCGGCGATCTCGAAACTGGAGCAGTCATCAGGGCCGGATCGGACGTGAGGATAAACGGGCGAATAATGGGTGGTGAAATCAGCTCGGATCGTTCAGTCCGGAGCAGCAGTGAAGTGACGAATACCGTAATCATCGCAGGTCACCATGTTGAACTGGAAGGAGTGGTCGAAGGAGCTTCAATCACCGGCCATGTCGTCAAGCTGAATGAATCGCGCGGGTCATCCATCGTGGCGGATTCCCGGGTTGAAATGGAACGGGCTGGTAACGATGCCAGCGGCCGGGAAACGAGCATCCAGGTTGGCAGGATGGACTTCTACCTGGATAAAGTCAAATCGAACAAAAAGACCATCAGCGAACTCAGCTCCTATCTGCTGAGAATTCGCGATCTATTCGGTTCGGAAAATGTGCTGCGTATTAATCAATCCAACATTCAGTTTATTCTGGTTCAACACCTTAAATCGCTGCGCCGGGTCGGGAACACGGATGTGAAGGAGTCAACCGTACAATCCATGAAGAAGTTACTCGAAGAGGTGGCTCCGCTGAGGAATATAATCACCCAGAAATCCAGAGAAATCGATCTCTTTAAAGAGAAAGCTAAGGAAAAAAGCGCCACACCACCCGTCATCATCATCTCCGAGATGACATCCGATCCCGTGACCGTCTCGCTTAACGGAAAACAAGCTGTAGTCGGACCGCTGGCCAGGCCTTCCAGCATCACCACATCGCCAGACGGTGACGTCAAAACCCTTCCCTTGTACCCCCCATCAGGAGACTCCCCGGAACAGGGCTGAGCTAGGTGCGGCAACGCTCCGCCCTCATCTCAACTCCCGATCGCTCCCTGCCAATCACATTTCGTGATTTCTGAGTGGCGGGAATTCTCTCGCATAACTCCACTACGTTCACTCACCACAAAACTAAGCAATAACCGGCAAGAAAAATAGAGGATTAAAACTCTTGAAAAGATGTCGTGCCCAGCTTATCTTTCTATATCTCTTTCCTCACCTGCTATGATTGAATACACCCCTCTGATATTGCTCAAGAATTCTTCCGTCGCGCGGCGCATGCTGATCTTCCTCGCCCTGAGCGGAGTTGTTTTCAGTATGATGCAGTTCGGGGAAGTTATTGCCAGGAAATCACTGGGCGCTTCCACGTTCGAAGTGACCCTCCTCACCATGGTGATGCCGGTAACCCTGCTGACTTCGATCTGGTGGGGAAGGCTGCTGATCGGGCGGGATCAGCGCGCCGTTCTGTGGCTCAGCGCGGTCCTGGGAACGGCTGCTCTGGCGAGCGGATTATGGCTGGAAAGCGTGAAGCACCTTTTTTTGATTTTTATCGTTCTTTTCCTGACCTTGGCTCTGCAGGGAACGGCTCGCAACCGCGTCTTTCAGCAGTACATCGCGTCCAATGAAACCGGGGGATTCTTCGGAGTGGCACAGGGGCTGCGCATGGCTTTCGCCGCCATCCTTGCGGCGGCGGGCGGGTGGTGGATGGACCGGGTGACAGAGGGTTGGAAACCGCTGTTTCTACTGGTAGCTCTGGTGGGATTCATCTCTGTAGCCGCCATGGCTTCCATCCGGACCGGACAAGGGAGTACCGATTCGATCCAGGAGTGCGAAAACTGGCTCACTGGACCCTGGCGCAACGTCATCCGTTTACTCAAGCGACGACCCGATTTCTTGCGTTTCGAGGCGGCCTTTATGGTTTACGGAATCGCCTTCATGATGACTCTGCCGGTGGTGCCTATATTTCTGGTCGACGATCTCGAATTGAGTTACGCCACCATCGGACTGGCGAAAGGGGCTATCTTCTCCCTCGTCATGATCATCACCGTTCCCCTGTTTGGGCGCCTCTTCGACCGCTCGACCCCGCATCGGCTGGCCGTCGCCATGTTCGCCCTCCTGTCGCTTTACCCAGCGACGCTGTTGCTGGCAAAATACTCCGCCCACACGCTGCGCATGGTAATGCTCTACCTCGCCTTCGCGATTTTCGGCGTTGCCATGAGCGGGGTGATGCTGATCTGGAATCTGGCTTCCATGCGCTTTTCCGGTCAGCAGGAGGATGCGGGCTTGTACCAATCGGTGCACCTTGCCGCAACGGGCGTTCGAGGGCTGTTCGCACCTTTAATCGGTTATCTTGTAATGCAGTCACTGGGTATGAGCACGGCACTTCTGGCAACGTCAGGGTTGTGGCTGGTGGCAGCTGCAGCGATGATAATTGCCCGGACGGTGGACCGCAAGACGGGAGCTATCCGGTCTCTGAGAGCTTGAGTTCTGCAGCTTGAGTAGCTCATCGTGACCGTTCAATTCAAGAGTAGATTTTTATTGACTTTTTGAAAACAATGGCATACATTCAGGGTGAGAGCCTGTAACGTTTTCCCAAACTTCAGGGTATGTGGTGAAATCCCTGTTCACATGGGATAAGCTGGCTGCCGTTTCATGAAGGTGTTCGTCACGGGGGGAACCGGTTTCGTGGGGCGTCGGATCGTGTCCGAGTTGCTGCGCCGGGAACACCAGGCGGTTCTGCTGGTGCGCAAGGCGGACCCTCTCGCCGGCGTCGAAGGGATCATCGGTGACGTAACCCTGGCGGATTCGATCAGAATAAGTGACCTGACGGACTGCCGTGCAGCTATTCATCTTGTAGGGGTCATCCGGGAGTTTCCGGCCAGGGGCATCACCTTCGACCGTCTGCACGTCGATGCCACCCGTAACGTCCTCGAGGCCTGCCGTCAGGCCGGCATCCGGCGCTATATCCACATGAGCGCCATGGGCGCCAACGAGATTTCAAAGGCCGCCTACCACCGCACCAAAGCCCATGCCGAGGAGCTGGTGCGCAGCTCCAATCTCGACTGGACCATCATCCGCCCGTCCCTGATCCTGGGAAGGAGCGGTGAATTTACTCGCATGATCCGTAAAATGGTGCGTAGGCGCATCGTGCCGCTGATCGGGCGCGGATCGTCGTGCGTTGCTCCCGTTGCTGTTTCCACCGTTGCACAGGCTTTTGTCTCAACGTTGGAGAATGAGAACGCCGTGGGCCGGATCTACGACCTCTGCGGGGAGGCCATGACCTACCGCCAGATGATGAAGGCGCTGGCCCGCGAGATGGGAAAACGAGTCCTCTTCGTCAGAGTACCCGAAAAACTGGTGTGCGCTTACGCTACTCTTCTCGACCGCTACCCTTCCTTCCCAATAACCCGCGAACAGATCGTCATGATGAAGGAGGCATCCGCCCCGGTGGATTATTCCGTCTATGATGAATTGGGTTTGGAGTTCAAGGAGGTGAAGGAGGTGATGAGGGAGGCGATTCAGGAAGATGGTTAAGGGTATCGTATATTTATAGTAAGATTACGTCACTCATCTTCTTCTATTGGATAATCCGATCGGTTTTGTCAATACCCCGCCGCTCCCCCTTCGACCCGCGAATCCGTCCCGCCGTAGATCAAACCGCTCTCCAGATCGATCAGAATCGCTTCCGCCGCCGACCAGGTGCCGCCCACCATGACGTCGTGCCCCCGGATGATTAAATTCTCGATGACGTCGTAAGGAATACCGCTCTCCAGGTAAATCCGGTCCGGCAGCCACTGGTGATGGATGCGCGGCGCGTCCACCGCCCCCTGGATGTTCATCCCGTGGTCAATGACGTTCAACATGACTTGCAGTACGGTGGTGATGATGCGCGGTCCGCCCGGCGATCCTGCGACCATGAAGGGTGCCCCCTCGAAAAAGACCAGTGTGGGCGTCATAGAAGAGAGGGGCCGCTTGCCCGCTTCGATGGCGTTCGCTTCCGCCCCCACCAGCCCGAAGTAGTTGGCCACACCGGGGCGGGCGGAGAAATCATCCATTTCATTGTTCAGGAAAATCCCCGTGCCCGGGATGACGTACCCCGATCCGAAGCCGGTGTTGTTCGTCGCCGTCATAGCCACCATGTTGCCCCATTGGTCGATGACGGAGAAATGGGTGGTCTGCTTACCGGCGGGAAAGATGTCATCGTTCTGGCCATACGGGTAGGGATTCCCCGCGCCGCTCACCTCTCTCGCCCTGAACCTGGAAATGCCCCAGCTCAGGCTATCGGCGTAGTCTTTGCTGACCAGGCCGGCGACGGGCACCTCAACGAAATCGGGATCGCCCATAAAGACGGCTCTGTCGGCGAAAGCCCTTTTCATCGCCTCGGCCATCAGGTGGATCGTCTCGGAGGAATTGTGGCCGAGGTAAGCCAGGTCGTACCGTTCCAGCATGTTCAGCATCTGGATCAAGTGAACTCCGCCCGAACTCGGCGGTGGCATGGAATAGACGCTGTATCCCCGGTAGGTCCCCATCACTGGTTCCCGGATAGCGACGTTGTACTCTTCTAAATCCTTAGCGGTAATCAAGCCCTTGTCCCTCCGCATCGCCTGGGTGATGATATGGGCGATAGTCCCTTCGTAAAAGGCGGAATCGCCCTCCTCTGCGAGAATCCTGTACGTCCTCGCCAGATCGTGCTGGATGAGGTGTTCGCCCAGGCCCAGTAGTGTGCTGTCGGGGTGGAAGAGGATCTCGAAAGTCGATTCGAACCGAATCAGTTTGTCGCGGTGGAAGTCGAGAACCCTGACGTAAGTCTGCGACAGTTCAAACCCCGTGTCGGCCAGGGCGATGGAGGGCTCCAGCACTTGCCCGAGACTCATGGTGCCGTAGTTATCAAGCAGATGTGTCAGAGCTTTCAAATGACCCGGAGTCGCGGCTGCCAGCACGCCGACTGTGGAGAGTTCCGGGATCATCTCTCCCGTGCGCTTGTCGATATACATATCCGGCCGGGCGTTTCCGGGCGCTTTCTCGCG
>JALGZU010000033.1 GCA_025774735.1 candidate division LCP-89 bacterium
GCATTCGCCGATCTGGTACTGGATATCGGCTCGCTTGCGCTTCTTCTCGGTAATCTGGAGCAGCTTGCCGTATTCCGATAGGGCCTGATAATAATTTTCCTTCTCGAAATAGTAGTCCGCCTGGGTTTGGCGGCTGTCGAGGCGGATTTCGTGGGGGACTTTCTCATCGACCCAGAGATCATTGAGTAATTCGATCCCCTTATCCGGGCGGCGCATGGCCATGAAGGTTTTTCCCAAATAGAGGCGAGCGTCGAAGGTCAGCGGTGAATCGGGATAGTTGGCCAGCAACTCTTCAAACTTACGCTTGGCCTTGGGGTAGTTCTGGATGCCGTAGTAGGATTTCCCCATCAAGAGCAAGGCATCATCAACGTATTTACTGTCGCGGTAATATTCGACAACCCGGGCTGCCGAATCAATCGATTTTAGATAATTGGCGGTTTGGGGGCGGCCGCTGGTGTTATCCTCGTTCTCCTTCACTCCTTCTTTGTAGTAACGCTTGGCGTTGTAAAAGGTGTTGAAGTAGACGCACGACGAGGAACTGAACAGCAGCAGTGTCCAGGCTAACAGGAGAAATCCTTTTTTTAGATCTGATATCAGTCGCATTCTATCGAGAAACACGCTTAAATTTGCTTAGCCTGAATGAGCTTGATCCTTTCGACCAATAGCGGCAACGCTTCGGCACTTGTTGCCCGGATGACGGTGTCCGCGAGCGGCGAAATCGGGGTTGAATCGGGATTAATCTCGATGAGGTGCGCTCCGTTCTCCTTGGCGACCACGGGCAACGATGCCGCCGGATGAACGATGGCCGAGGTTCCTACCGACAGGAATAAGGTCGACAGTCTGGATCGGGAGAATGCATCCTCGATCGTCACCGCATTGAGGTTTTCGCCGAACCAGACCACGTCAGGTCTGATGGGACCCTGGCAATTCGCGCAGACCGGGGGCAGTGTGTCGAAGTTCAAAGTGTCATCCGGAAATCGTTGGGAACAGTCATTACAGCGGTTCACAAAGATGTTTCCATGCAACTCCAGTGGTTCTCTGTTCCCGGCTCGACGATGCAGGCCGTCCACGTTCTGCGTGATAAGGGCCAACCGATTTCCCAGAAGACCCTCCAGATCGACTAACGCCGCGTGCCCGGGATTCGGCTTGGCTGAAGCGATGATCTGGCGGCGGAAAAGGTACCACTCCCAGACCAGCTGGGGGTCGGCGGCAAAAGCCTGGGGCGTCGCCAGCTCTTCCGGCCGGTACTGACGCCAAAGCCCTCCTTCACCGCGAAAAGTGGGCACTCCGGATTCGGAAGAGATCCCTGCACCGGTCAGCACCACGACACTCTCAAGATGGTCGGGAGTTAACTCGATCGAATCGATTTCCGGTAAATCCATGCTTGACAAATGAAAATTTTTTCCCTATATTAATACTTTATAATTTTTGGAGACCAGATGCCTCACCATAAATCCTGTAAAAAGCGCGTAAAGACGAGCGAAGAGTCCCGGATTTCGAATCGCACCTACCGTTCTCAAGTCAGATCAATAATTCGCCAGGTCCGAGAAGCCGGAACAAAATCCGCTGCTGAGGAAAATCTCAGCAAGGCGATCGCGCTGTTGGATCGACTTGCCCAGAAGGGTATAATGCACAAGAATACGGCAGCCAATCAGAAATCCAGGCTGACCCGTTTCGTCAACGGACTCCCCTCGTAGGTTCTGACGCCTACTTATAGTTGGGAGCTTCCATGGTAATGACTACATCGTGCGGATGACTCTCCCGCAACCCCGCGGGGCTTATCCGCACGAATTTTGTCTCTTTACGCATCACTTCCAGGTTTTCAGCGCCGCAATACCCCATGGCAGCCCTGATTCCACCGATGATCTGATAGACGGTGTCTTCCAGCTTGCCCTTGTAAGGCACCCGACCCTCAACACCCTCCGGTACGAGTTTTCCCGCCGAAACCGGATCCTGAAAATACCTGTCGGCACTGCCGTCCAGCATCGCCCCCAACGATCCCATACCCCGTACGACTTTGTAGCTGCGTCCTTCCAGAACGACGGTTTCGCCCGGGCTCTCCTCCATCCCGGCGAAGAGCTGACCGATCATCACCGATTCAGCGCCCGCAGCCAACACTTTGGCGATATCCCCGGAAAAGCGAATACCTCCATCCGCGATGACCGGCACATCGTGCTTGGTCGCTTCCTCAGCACATTCCATCACGGCGCTGACTTGCGGCACTCCGACTCCGGCAACCACTCGCGTCGTACAGATCGAGCCGGGACCGATGCCCACCTTAATAGCACTGGCGCCAGCTGAGATCAGATCGGCGGCGCCTTCACGCAGGGCCACATTCCCGGCGACAATGTCCAGATCCGGGAACTGTTTTCGGATTTTCTCGACGGCATCCAGGACGCCCCGGCTGTGACCATGTGCCGTATCCACCACGACCACGTCCACACCGGCATTGGTGAGCCGATCGAGTCTCTCGTCAAGGTCCCCGGATACTCCCACCGCCGCTCCAACCCGTAAGCGCCCGTGTTCATCCTTGCAGGCGCCGGGGTACTGCTTTTTCTTCTGAATGTCCTTCACCGTGATCAAACCGATTAGCTTACCACCATCGTCGACTATCAGGAGTTTCTCGATGCGGTGTTTCTGCAGGATTTTCTGAGCGTCATCGAGGGTCGTATTTCGTGGCGCTGTCACCAGTGGCGCAGGAGTCATCACTTTGGAAACGGGAAGCTCAAGGTTGGTTTCAAAGCGCAGATCCCGGTGCGTCACAATTCCCACCAACTGATCTTCGTTAACGACCGGGATGCCCGATATCGACCTCTTTTGCATGGTTTCCAGAGCTTCGCGCACAGTCTGTTGCGGCAAGATGGTTATGGGATTGAAGACGATCGTGCTTTCGGCGCGCTTGACCCGGTCAACTTTGTCAGCCTGGCGTTCAGGGGACAGATTCTTATGAATGATCCCGATCCCCCCCACTCGAGCCAGCGCGATCGCCAGGCGGGATTCGGTGACAGTATCCATCGCCGCCGAAATCAAGGGGATATTAAGACCGATGTTCCGGGTCAGCCGGGTTCGTACGTCGGTCTGTGACGGCAACACCGCTGACTTGCGGGGCAGGAGAAGGATATCATCAAAGGTGAACCCTTCACCGACGATGCGCCCTGAACGATCTCCGTCGTTCGATTTGGTCGTGTTCATGATGGTTCCGAATACCTCGCTTTTAAACGATTATACCCCCACCCCAAAGGGATGTTCCGTTTCCAGAAAGCAACTTCCTATTATGTCGCGAAGCTCACTGCAATCTGTACTTTTATTCAACCACAGGAGAATAAATTTATGATATATTCGATATAATACAGTGATTGCCGCGTGGCGTTTAAACTGACGGCATAAGCAGCCAGAAACAGGAGCGGAATTCCCGTCAGAACCAGGACCGGCCTCACCAGTCCACTCCGGTAGCCCACACCGGTTGAAAAGATCAATCTTATATAATACCAGATAAGGGCGACAGCCATAATGAGACCAGTGAGCCATTTCACCGTTGGGATCTCTTCCAAACGGAGGTAGAAGGCTGACAGCGGCAGCAATGACAGAACGGGGATCCCGGACCAGAAGAAGATGTGAAAAGCCTGTACCAGCGAAAGCCGTCGCGGCGAACCGGGACTGCCCAGGCGGATTAGAATAGCCGTAATAAGGCTGATGCCGACAAAAACTGCTGCTGCAATTATAATTCCCCGCGTCGGATGCCAGGCCGCCGTATGCAATAGAAGCATAAGACCGTTGAAACCGGCCGCATGTTCTGCCAGGGCGCTGAAGCCCGCGTTCATTCGGTTAGCATACAGGACGGTGGCGATCAAGTTGCCGAATCCCATCCCGAGGAAGAGGATCAGGAACAAGGTGGACGACCCCTGCAGGAACCGCCGATCTCGGATATCACTGAAGAAACCTTCGGAATGCAGCATGGCGCGACGCAGGTTCTGTCTGAACAGGTTGTCCACGCGCATCAACCACAAGCCGATCGCAGTGAAAAACAATCCCACCGCCAGAAACTCCCAGGGAGGTTCGCTTGCGTGCGTGGCTGATCGATTTCCGTCCTCGAATATACCCGAACGGGTATAATTCTGGAGAACGTAAAATGCCTTTCGGGGCTGCCTCGACGCGCTGGTCAAACCGCTCAGATGTTGGTATGTATCGAGAACGGGCGGATTGAACAGCAGCGGCTTGTCTCCGAACCAATCGCTGAAACCATTGACCACGAAAGAAACTCGATTCTTTCCCAGTTGACTCAGGAAGTACGTCAACGTTTTGGCCTGCATGATCTCCGGATCATCATCGGTAAAATCAGTCAGTGACAGGGAAAATTCGACGATCGGGCTTTCAGAGTTCGATCCGATCAGCGAATGAGGACCAAGAAAGTGAATGCCGGGATCTCCGGATTTCGCAGCGACCGTATGGACGTACAGAGGTAAGTCCGCATTAAGTTGCCGCGTCCAGTCATTCAGAATTCCATCATCTGAGATGGCGGAGTGTTCCAGCCTCGATCCCCACCCGATCGCGACGACAGAAGGATGAATCCGGATCCAATCTTGCAGCTCCTCGATGTAGGAGATCGCGGCATTCTGGACGCCCGGTGTGGTTAACAAATCCGTTGAAGCTCCGAACACTGGTATATCGATGAATAGGAGAATTCCCAGACTATCGCAGACGTTGATAAAATAAGGATGTGGTGGGAAATAGGCGCAGTGGACAAAATTGACACCCAGCTCCTTTAGGAGTTTCAGATCATCCTGCAATTTCTGACGGGATGGGGTGATTCCGCACTGCGGCCATTGCCCGACGCGCGTGATACCCTGCAACGTGAAGAGACCGTATTGCCTCAAAAGTCCGGTGGCCGGATCTTGCGGTCGCAAACCGATGGAGCGGTTGACCTGATCAAGCTGTTTATCGCCGCGCTGAAGGGTGAGTTGAAGCCAGTATAAATAGGGATCATCTGGAGACCAGCGCCGTGGTTCAGGCAGACTGAACCGGATGGTCTGGTGTAAAGGTTGATCGTCATCTTGAGGGATGAGCGTCATCCGATGCTGCCAGAGCGCTTTCCCTTCTTTCCCCTTCATAGTGATGTTCAATTCCGCCGGCCCTGCCTGCTGTAGAAGAGATATGGCAAGATTCAGTTCCAAAGAAGCTCCCCGGGAGGATGCTTCCGATTCCTCAGACCGGCTGACCTCTCTGAACGCTGCTCGATTGATCCCTTCCACCGGTAACGCGATGAGAAATAGTTCCCTGGTGATACCCCCGAAGTTCCGGAGGGGAAAGAGGGAGGATTTCAACGGTAAACCGGTTTTCGAGAGTTTGCGGTTATCAACTTCAATAGTTATCTCATTCTCAGAACCGAAATTGACAAGTCGCCCGGGAACCGGGATTTCGAAGGGGATACCGCTCACCTCGTGCGTTCCCAGAATGGCACCATTCAAGTGGATCGATGCCCGGTGCTGGATACCGAAGAATTTGAGAATGATGTGCCTCCCTTTCCATGCCTCCGGGATAGTGAACCGCCGGGTAAACGTAACGATTCCATCATACCCTGCATAACTGGAAGGGATCCTGATAGTCCCATTTCTCATACCCGCCCGGTATTGCCATTCACCGCTCAAATCCAAAACCGGCATAACCGATTCCGGTCGTTCGGGAACATAATCCGACCAGGATAAACCCTCAGGCGTCAGATAAAAGCTCATTTCCGCTCTCCCTGCTTGAGCCAGCGAGAGAATCACAAACCATAGCATCAGCGGGATAAAGTACCTGCGAGAGGCTTGGAGGGGGCGAGTCCGGTAACTCTTTTTACGATGATCAGCCAATGGAGTTCGTGAACAGTGGTTAATCGGATCTAATCTCAGAAATATAGTGATTTCAATCCCAAAATGCAAACGAAAACTCTCATCGAAGGGATAGGACTAAAAAGATTCAATCCCGGGTAGTGCCCCGCCTGAAATTTCAAAGTGATAAACCGGGATTCAGCTTGATATTTTGAGGTAGTTTTCTTACTTTGGGCGAAAGTTTAAGACCGATTGGCGACTATTCTTGTCCGGAATCAAGAGAGCTCATACTATGAAACTTAAAATGCGGCCATTGCTGGCGGTAGTACTCTGCCTGGGTGCAGTTATGTCGTTGATCGGCACTCCCGATGCTGCGGACGGCTTCGGCTTCAGGTCGATTTTGCCACCGCTACTCGCCATCGCGCTGGCGCTGGTCAGCCGTGAGGTCATTTTAGCTCTCCTGGGGGGAATCTGGTTGGGAGCAGCCTTCCTGAATAATGGCAGCCTGCTTACCGGTCTGCTGCGGACGTTAGACCACCATATTGTCAGAGCTCTGGCGGATAGCGATCACGCATTTATTCTTCTCTTTAGTTTGACACTCGGCGGTATGGTGGGCATCATCGGCGCATCAGGGGGAGCAGCGGGTATCGTCATGCATGTAGGCCGCTGGGCTAAATCCGCCCGCTCAGGACAGGTTTCAGCCTGGGCAATGGGCCTGTTGATCTTTTTCGATGATTATGCCAACACGCTGATCGTGGGGAATACCTTCCGACCACTGTGCGATAAGTTGAAGATCAGCCGTGAGAAATTGAGCTTCATCGTCGATGCAACGGCGGCTCCCATCGCTTCCATCGCTCTGATTTCAACCTGGATCGGATTTGAGGTGGGATTGATCGGGGATGGGCTGGTTCCGGCAGGTGCACTCGCCAGTTCCAGCCAGGCCTACGGGGTGTTCATCGAAACCATTCCATATCGCTTCTACCCGCTCTTCCTGCTTCTGCTGGTCTTCCTTATCGGATTCTGGAACCGGGATTTCGGCTCCATGCTCGCAGCGGAACGCCGGGCTCGAAAAACGGGTCAGGTTCTTTCACCCGATGCCAAGCCCCTGGCGGGATTGGACGTGACCGACAAGAGCAGAGTTAATATCACCCAGAAATCGTGGATCTGGGGCGTCGCGCCGATCGTGGTCGTCATAATCGCAACGTTTATCGGCCTCGTGATCAACGGCAAAGCAGCGCTAGGGCCACAGTCTACAGGAGTCCCGCTCTACCAACTGATATCTGAGGCAAACTCGTTCGCAGTACTGATGTGGGCCAGCTTTCTGGGAACAGTCACAGCGGGTTTTTTAGGATGCCTCGGTGCGGGTTTGAAGTTAGCGGAGGTGCTGGAAGCTTTCGTGGAGGGAATAAAAGCGATGACAGCGGCCTGGATCATTTTGATTTTGGCCTGGAGTATCGGGGGAATTTGCCAGGACATGAAGACGGCGGATTACATCGTGGAGGTTTCCCAGGGGATTCTCTCGCCGCATTTGATCCCCGCCTTGACATTCGTAATCTCAGGGGCTATTGCTTTCGCGACCGGCACGTCCTGGGGCACGCTATCCATCCTGATGCCGATCGCGGCGCCCCTCTCTTACCTCCTCCCTATTGAGGCGGGCTTGAGTCCGGACGTCAGCCACGCCATCATGATCAGTACAATCGGAGCGGTTCTGGCCGGTTCAACGTTCGGCGATCACGCTTCGCCCATCTCGGACACGACCATACTGTCATCGATGGCATCCGGCGCTGACCATATAGATCATGTACGCACGCAATTTCCTTATGCATTGACCGCTGGAACGATTGGACTTTTGGTTGGATATATTCCGGCAGGGTTCGGAATTTCGCCCTGGATCAGTCTTCCGGCCGGAGCGCTCTGCGTTATTTTAACATTGAGACTTTTAGGACGCCGGGTGGAGTGACGAGTGATTTTATCTAGGAAGGATTTGCGCCCGCCGCATGAACTTCAAACTGGCTCTGATAGGGCTTCAGGAGCAGAGTCATCAGGGTAAGCAAGACCGGCAAGGAGGCTACCAGCATCAACACCGGGTAGATCCCGTAAACCTCTCCGAAATGTCCCACCAATCCCATCAGAAGTCCCCCAGAACCCCAGGCAAAACCGATCTGAAGCGCCGACGCCATGGATTCGCGTTGCGCCATCATCTTCTGCGCTGAAACGACCACGGCCGGTATTGACGCGAAGATGAAGAATCCCGCCAGGAAGAGCATCATCAGCGAGAGCATACCATCCGTCGCCAGGAAAAGATAGAATGGTGGCAGGGAGGCCAGTGGCGACCAGAACATGATGCGCCAGCGGCCCACCCTGTCAGCGAGCCCACCGCAGACCAGAACTCCCAGAGCGCCGCCGATCTGGATGGCAAAGATGTAGAAGCTGCGCGATTGCAGGCCGAGACCAATCTTCTCCAGGTAAAAGGCGATGAAGTTTGTGAAAGAGAGAATGACGAAAGCACGGATAAAACTGCTCGCCGTAAGCAGGAATATAGGTTGGAGGGGAATTTTTACATCCTCTGATCGCGAGGCGGATACCCCGCTGTTCTTGCCAACCCCTTCCAGGCTCCGAGGTCCTAAAAACATCCAGATTATGACCACGATCAACGCCGGGATGGCCGCCAGCGGCATCCAGTTTATACCGAGACAATCCACCAGGCAGGAGATGAAAACCGGGCCGATGGCATATCCGGTAGTACCGGCGGTGACAAAGAACGCGATAGCCATCCCCTTGTACCGTACAGTCATGCCTGACGCCATGGCCGTGGCGATGGGGTGAAAGCAGGAGATGCCCATCCCACCTGCCAGAATGGTTAACACCAGGAAAAAGACATTGGGGGCAACCCCCATCAGACTAAAGAACAGTCCGGATGAGAATACCCCTCCGATCACGTACCAGCGATGAGGGTAGCGGTCGCTTAACCAACCCCACATGGGTTGGAACAGTGAAGCAGATAAGGTCTGGGCGGTAACCAGAAGACCGGCTGCGGCGAGGCTTAAATCATGCTTGGCAGCCAGCAGAGGCAGGAGTGGAGCTACGAAGCCGCCGTAGCTGTCGTTGAATAGGTGAGCCAGCGAGTGGATGAAAAACTGCAGTCGGCGCATCGGTGGGTTGGCTTAGCGGTGGATACGGACCATTTCCAGGAGCAGTGCGGCGCAGTCTTCAAGATCTTTGAACGCGAGATACTCCTTGACTGTGTGGACCGCCTGCATACCCGTCCCGAGGATGACGGATTCTATTCCCTTCGCATTGAACAGGTTGGCATCGCTGCCACCTCCGGAAACTTCGGGTACCATAGTCAATCCTAATTCAGCGCCGGCTCGGGCAGGTAGTTGATAAATGGGATTATCTTCTTGTATACGGAAGGATTTATATTCGAGTTTACTGGTCTCTTCGAAACGAGCCTGGAGGCGTTTTCCATCCAGTTCCAGCGAGAACTCAGCACAGGCATTCTTTAAAGCCTCTCGCATGGCGCCCACTTGCTTCTCCAATTTCTCGTCATTGTGACTGCGGGCTTCTCCCCGCATCGTCACCTGCTTGGTTACGATATTGGTGGCTGTCCCTCCTTCGATGACGCCGATGTTGGCGGTGGTTTCCTCATCGATTCGGCCCAGGGGCATCATCTGGATGGCTCGGGAGGCGACTTCAATGGCGGAGATGCCTTTTTCAGGCGCCAAACCCGCATGGGCTTCGTGGCCGAACACGTCATACCGCATCCGGTAAGCCGCCGGAGCACCGACACAAATTCCAGCAACGTTTTCAGAATCTAAAAAATAGCCGCGCCGGGATTTCAGGACCTTGGCATCGAAATTCCGTGCCCCCAAAAGCCCCACTTCTTCAGCCACAGTAAACAGGATCTCCAATTCGCCGAACGGAAGATCATTCTCTTTTAGAACGTGGAGCATCTCGAGAATCGCGGCGATCCCGGACTTGTCGTCCGCTCCGAGGATAGTATCCCCCGAGGAGCGGATAATCCCCTTCTCCTCCACCGGTTTAACTCCCTTGCCCGGAACAACCGTATCCATATGCGAACAGAACAGCAAGGATTCTGCCTGATCTTCAAAAGATCCGGTGAGTCGGGCGAGCATGTTCCCGCAGTTACCGCCGATCTTCTCAGCCGTATCGTCCATGGTGAGTACGGCTCCGAGACTCTCCAATTTTGCGTGCAGATAATCGGCTACCTCTCTCTCCTCCCGGGAGTGGGAATCGATCTGCACCAGTTCCATGAAGAAGCGCTTCAAGCGCTGCGAATTGATCATTTTATCCCCGGATTTATAGCTGTTATTCATGACTTCAAGAGTACTAGGCTGCGTGGTGTTGAAACTGTCTATCTATTTATTTTATTGATACCGCCGGAGAAGCCTCAGAAACGACAGATCTGAACCGTCTTCCCGGCGGTTTGAAATCGCCATCGAACGAAACGCGCAGATAATTTGACGTCAATCCCTTGACTGTGTCTGTGTGATCGTTCCCGATAGTTACGATATCCTGCGGTTCTTCTGAATTCAGCGCGGCAAATCGATCCCGTAGTTCTGCATCCAGTTCACGCAGAATCTTCGCCCGCCTCAGCCGTTCACCTATGGGTACAACGTCTCGAAACGTCGCAGCAGGCGTCCCGGGCCTCTCTGAAAAAGGGAACACGTGCAGGTAACTCAGCGGAATCGATTCGATCAACGCGGTGGTTTCTTGAAAATCCCCGAGCGTCTCACCCGGAAAACCGGTCATAACGTCCGCACCAATGGAAATATCCGCACGTTTCCGCTTCAGATCCACGAGGTACTCATAAAATCCCGCAACCGGATTCCCTCGAGACATGCGGTTGATAATCCTGTTACTGCCCGATTGAATTGCCAGATGAAGATGGTTACAGATCTGCAGTTGATCTATGCACCAATCGATGAATTCCGTCGAGATGAGTTGCGGTTCCAGGGAAGAGAGACGCAGTCTTGCAGATCCGATTTTGACGAGCAGTGCCTTCAGTAAGTCGATCAGAATTGGCGAGTTCGGAAGATCCCTGCCCCAGAGTGCGATATTCGTACCGGTCAAGACGATTTCCGGGGCATCCTGTTGAACCAGGCCCGTCAACGCTTCGACACAAAGTTCAGCGGGTACGCTCTGTGAAGGCCCACGCAGGTGAGGCACGATGCAGAAAGCGCACTGCTGGTCGCATCCGCTCTGGATGCGCAACAAGGCCCGCGATTTGTCTTCGGGGAAGATGCCATGCGGCAGCGGTAGAGACTCGTCGCTCTCACCGATCCAGCGATTTAGACCGAATTCCGGGGGGAGACTATAACAGAAATCAGCGTCGGGAAAGTTATCCGCTTGATAGCGGCTCCCGCATCCCAGGGCGACAATCTTCGCCCCGGGATTACGACGCCGGATTCGGTTTATCTCCCCACGGGCCTTGGCCATGGCCCGTTCGGTAACAGCGCAGGTATTCAGCACCACCCAGTCAGCGCCATCCACCCGGTTTGTTTCGATGAATCCCCGATCAGAAAGTCGGGATTGCAGGGCATAGCTATCGAACTGGTTCTGCTTACACCCCAGGGTGCGATACAGTACGGTCGAACTCACGATTTATCGGATTTCTTATCGTCAGCCTTTGTCTTCTTAGCTGTCGCCTTTTTGGTGGTGGTTGTTTTTTTTGCAGTCGTCTTCTTAGCGGCTGTTTTTTTAACGGTTGTTTTCTTGGCGGTTGTTTTCTTCGCTGGTTTCTTCTCAGCTTTGTCGTCAGATGCTTCCACCTTTTTAGTCTTAGCTTTGGCCGTTTTCTTCACAGCATCTGGCTTTTCGGACACCTTCGCCTTCTTCGGTTTGGCCTTCGGCGTTTTCTTTTCAGCGGTTTTCTTCTCAGCCGCTTTAGGCTCAGCCTTTTTGGCTTTGGTGGTCGTCTTCTTAGCCTTCTTTTCGGCTTTAGCAGCCTTTACTTCAGCGTCTGCCGCTGCTTCAGAGACTTTAACCTTGGGCTCCTTCTTCTCCTCTTCTACCGGAGGCACTTCAGCTTCTTCCAGAACAGTTTCAGGGGCAGGAATCTCTTCTGTCGATTCAGTTTCAGCAGGAACCTCCTCCGCCTTTAACGCGGCCGCTTCAGCCGCCTCCGGCACGGGAGCTTCCGCATCATCAGAACTTGACGCCACTTGTTTAGCCAGGTACTCCTGATAATCGGCTTCGTCCTCCCTCTTTTGGACATTGGCAGCTGACACTACGATTTTCTTGTTATCCAAATCGAAGTCGATGATCTCTACGGGAAGCTGCTCACCTTCTTTGAAAGCTCTGCCCCGCCCCGTCTCAGAGTCTTTACCGAAGTGCGATACGGGGAGGAAGCTCTCCAGGCCCCATTCCAGCTCGATGATGGCGCCCTTATCGACCGTGCGCACGACACTGCCGGTGGCGATAGTTCCGAGAGGATATTTTTCACCAAACAACAGCCAGGGATTTTCCAGTGTCTGTTTGTGCCCAAGGGCAATGCGGCGTTCGTTTCGGTCGAAAGAAAGGATCTGTACGTCGATCTCATCTCCCTTTTTCACGATCTCACCAGGATGGCGCACCTTGCGAGTCCAGGAAAGATCACTAATGTGCACCAGGCCTTCGACGCCCTCTTCGAGTTCCACGAAGACGCCAAAGGGGACCAGATCGCGCACCACACCCTTGTGCAGACTGTTGACAGCGTACTTCTGTTCCAGTTTCTCCCAGGGATCCTCCTCGGTCTGCTTGAGGCCGAGTGAAACCTTACGGCCTTCAACGTCGATGCTGAGAACGACGATTTCAACCTCTTGACCGATATTCAGGATCTGTGATGGATGTTTAATATGCTGCGTCCAGCTCATTTCGCTGATATGGATCAATCCTTCGATCCCCTCTTCCAGCTCAACGAAAGCGCCGTACTTGGTAATCGACACGACTTTCCCCTGGACCTTGGAGTTCACCGGGAAGCGCTCTTCGACTCCCTCCCAGGGGTGCGGTTGTAACTGTTTCAATCCCACGGAAATTCTCTTGCGGATGGGATCGAAATCCAGGATGCGTACCTTCAGCTTTTCATCGTAAGAGACCACCTCCGAAGGATGGTTCACCCTTCCCCAGGACAGATCGGTGATGTGGAGCAGACCGTCGACGCCGCCCAAATCCACGAAGGCGCCGAAGTCGGTGATGTTCTTGACCACGCCCTCGATTTCCTGGCCGATCTCGATCTCCCCAAGGATCTTCTCCCGGACGTCGCGCAGGTTTTCTTCGATGAGCGCTTTTCTCGAAAGAACGATGTTCTTTCTCGTCTCATTGACCTTGACGATGCGGAATTCGCCCTTCTGCCCTATCCAGGCATCGAAATCCCGCACGGGGTGGATGTCGATCTGAGATCCGGGCAGAAAGGCATCGATACCCATGACGTCGACAACGATACCGCCTTTGATGCGGCGAAGGCAACGGCCGCTGACGGTTTCGCCCCTCTCGTAGATGCCCATGATGCGATCCCAAATGCGGGCAAAATCGGCCTTCTTCTTTGAGAGGACCAGTTGCCCGTCCTGATTCTCTATATCTTCGAGAAAGACCTCAATGGTGTCCCCGATGTTGAGATTGTCCGGATCTTCGAATTCCTCAATCGGAACGGTGCCCTCCGACTTGAAGCCGATATCGACGGCGACCTCTCTATCGCTGATTGAGACGACTTTGCCCGGGATGATCTCGCCCGTCTTGATCTGGCGCATCGTCTCTTCATAGAGCTTGGTCATGAAGGCGACTTCTTCTTCGTTGTACTCGCTCTCCTCATGGAGTTCGGCAAGAGGGATAACATGCTCCGGGGTGTCGGCTGGTTCGCCGGAAGGTGGACTTTCGATCTGGGGTTCTTCGGGGACGGGTTGGGTGCTTTCTTCGTTGTTCGGCTGTTCGTCCTGGGTTTGTTCCGGATTGTTGTTTGGGTTCTGTTCTTCGGGGACGGGTTGGGTGCTTTCTTCGCTGTTCGGCTGTTCGTCCTGGGTTTGTTCCGGATTTTGTTCCGGATTGTTGTTTGGGTTCTGTTCTTCGGGGACGGATTGGGTGCTTTCTTCGCTGTTCGGCTGTTCGTCCTGGGTTTGTTCCGGATTGTTGTTTGGGTTCTGTTCTTCGGGGACGGGTTGGGTGCTTTCTTCGCTGTTCGGCTGTTCGTCCTGGGTTTGTTCCGGAT
>JALGZU010000340.1 GCA_025774735.1 candidate division LCP-89 bacterium
ATCGCCGCGGCCATCGCCCTGACCGGATTCGTGGTGCTCGCGGCCCTCGGCGCAGCCCTGTATATATTCTTCCGCAACATGGGATAGAGTGCATTAGTCAAGGCATGACAGGACCTGTCCTCTTGATTAAATAGATCCGTGATATTTTTAGCAGAACAGGGATGAGTTGACACGTGATTTCATAGGATGGTGTGGGGTGTAACGAAATCTTTTCCAGTTAGCCGAGCATAGAACCCTCATCGTCCCATCCGGTCTCGATTGGTCTCAGTTAGTCTCGTGAAGTCCCCCCTGTGACGGCAAGTATGCCGCCAAGGTTTATTGCGTCTGCCCTTACCTGACTTCGAGTACAAAGAGGTTCGACAAGGAATCCGGCTCCAACCCGATCAGCGCCTGCATAGGCAGGTCGTAGGGCGCGGGGGGAGTTGTTGGGATGGTTGCGGGTAGCACCAAGACGCCATCTCCAGGAATCGGTATCAACGGAATCATGAACCAAGGGGCTTGCAGGTGGAAATTTCCCCAAGCTGTCGGCACAGGCGGATCAAGAACGCCGGAGCCGAAGAACAGCCCCACCGGCGCCGTCCCTGGCAACCCCACAAGCTTGCCTTCGATAGCACCGCCGGGCGTGAAATCGCCCATACAGTAAAGGTGCGTGTAGAATTCATCCGAACCCATGTCCACATTGCCGTATGCGATCCGCGGATCGCCTTCGGGGTCGAAAAGTTCGGTAACCACGCTGTTATCACCCGTGTCTTTGCAGGGCGACAAATATGTCAGGTGAAAATCGCCATCCGCCTCGTCAACGAAGAGCGGATCGGCATCGATCATGCCCGCACCCCAGTTCAAGATGCTGGGATAATCGACATATACATTAACCTCTCCCCCTTTTACGTCCGAATAGCTGATGGTGACCTTGGAGTTTTTTATTCCTTTGCCAAGCCACATTTCAGGTCCTTCAGGTGCAGAATTATTCCAGAGAACCGTGTTGATCATTACACTGTCAGAGTCATAAAATCTCAATCCCCCGCCACCATTTTCTGCCTCGTTTTCGCAGAAAGTACAGTTGGTTACGGTCGGGTTATTCTTGTAGAAGGCCATCCCGCCTCCGCCTTTCGCATAGTTCATCGTGAAAGTACAGTTCGTTATCGTAGAACTGCCTCCCTCTACATATATTCCGCCGCCAGACCAGTAGGCTTGGTTGTTGTTGAAAATACAATTGCTCACCGTCGCGCTGTAATCATTAAAATTATTAAGAAACATACCTCCACCCTCCCCCAGGGATGAGTTTACCGTGAAAACGCAATTGGTTACCAACGAAGTGTCGTTGGAAATGTATATCCCACCGCCCTTGGGATCACCATACCCACTGGTGTTGTAGTTTCCGTAAAAGTTGCAATCCATCACGATCGTTTCGCAATAATTGCGTATCCCACCACCTCGCATGGCTGAATTTTCTGAAAAGGTACAAAAGGTCACGTATTGCTGGCCAACACTAATGCTCCGTATCCCGCCGCCCTCCAGACCGGCTGAGTTCTTGGTAAATGTGCAGTGGGCCACCGTCGGACTGCTGTTTTCACTGTCTGCCATCCCACCACCGTAATCTTTAGCTGAGTTGTAGAAGAAGGTGCAGTTTTCAACGATTGGATTGCTATTATTGACATTGCGCATCGCGCCGCCATCAAAGTAAACTTGGTTGTTGTTGAAAAGACAATTGCTCACCAATGGGCTGCTGTTGTCATTGTGCATCCCACCGCCGTCATCGGCATAGTTACTGATAAAGCTGCAGTTCGTTACAATGGGATTGCT
Organism: candidate division LCP-89 bacterium; assembly: GCA_025774735.1. Next base: position 1,804 of record JALGZU010000340.1, read on the forward strand.
GTCGACATTCAACATTCCGCCGCCGGAAGCTCCAAAATCGCCATCCTGATAACGAGCTTCGTTCTTGGTAAAGATGCAGTCGTCAATGGTCGGATTGCTGTTCATATTGTACATTCCCCCTCCGTGACTGGCCGAGTTGAAAGTAAAAGTGCAATGGATCACTGTCGGACTGCTGGATTCATTGAGCATGCCAGCACCGTGAGAAGATTCGCGGCCGTTCATTATTGTAAATCCATCCAGTACCGTATCCGGTCCTTCACCGCTATGACAGGTGACGACGACTCCTTTTTTATACACATTGATGATGGTTTCACTCGCTCCACACTCGCTCTTGAGGTGGATGGCCTTTTTCCTGAAGTTGATATTCTCCACATATTTACCCGGCCTGACGATGATGGTGTCACCGTTCACGGAAGCGTCAATGGCCCCCTGGATGGTCGGGTAGTCGTCCGGCACGTAGATAGTGTCCGTGAAAGCAAGAACGGGTATGAACAGAACAGCGACGAGAACGGTCGCGGTCTTCATGATGACCCCCTTTAAGCGGTTGAATCCCAGTTGCTGATACATAGGCGCTCGTGATCAATTAAGGCATTATCAGTCGGCTTGCATTATACCTGATGTGCAGGTAGCATTGCAAGCTGGTGTAATGGTTCAGCTACTTTTTGTGGATAGAAAACGATGATCGAACCTTCGGTATTCCATCCAATGGCGATCCTATACCGTCGGAGAATAACTATAGCATTAAGGGGCACAGTAAGGGTACCGTTCTAAAGCACTTGGGACCTTGTCGAAATCCACCCTTATCATTATGGGTTATTAGGGGTAAGCGCGTTCAGCAGGTACTGGGTTCGGTCACCGTTGGATAGTGTATTGTATTCGTAGAAATTGTCATAATCGTCATCATCAGGATCTTCGTGTACCGATATGATCGATTTGGCGGATTCGTCATAGTCGGCTCTTTCCAATTCAACCATAGGATTGTAAGTTAGACTCATTATATATCCTACTGCATGGTTTTGCGAATCGGCGTCGCCCAATGTCATGTACGCGACTGCTGTGAGGAGATGGAGCTTTCGTTCCTCCTCAAACGGGAATTGCGCGTCCTCAGTGTCGGCAATCATTTGGGTCATGTTATTGTTCCACGCTTGTTTGACAGGATTTTGGAACGCAGGATCACTCCAAGGCAGCTCACTCTCTACCAGAATCTTGGCCATCAAGGCGAATTCATCGGAATCATAGATACCATTGCCAAAAGTTAGCCCGTTTTCATCGTCTGAAAGGCTAATCCCAACGCCAGTGAGCACCGCATCGTAGTCGGGCCTTAACACTTCCTCGAGGTACACCTGTAGATCCCCTCCAGACAGCAGATACTCGTCTTCGTTATTCAACGAAGTCGGGGAAGTGGTAGTATTATCCCAGTCCAGATCGCCATTCAGCGCACCAAGCAGGTTCTCTAGATGAATGTAGTCTTCATGATTGAACGTGACGTCGGGGAAATAAATATCGAAATAACTTTCAACAAAACAATAGGAATCTTCATCCCCCAGTGTCATGTAAGCGGCGAAGACCGTGATCCACCAATCACCTATGCTCGTATCCGTCGTATCTTTCTTCATCTGGACCCAGTTGTTCTCCCAAGCGGCTCTGATCTCCGGATACTGGTAAAGAACGGGATCACCCAGGACGCTGGAGATAACCTGAAATTCGTAAAAGTCAGGAATCATGTTGCTGTTTAGCTCGAAGTCTCCAACATCACCAGGCAATTCGAGGCTGTCGAAAAGCGTGAGGAAATCGGGGCT
>JALGZU010000341.1 GCA_025774735.1 candidate division LCP-89 bacterium
GTTGGTGAGTATGGGATGGGCAGTTCCGCCGGCGATTACGACAACGACGGCGATCCCGACATTTACATCACCAATGAATTTACGGACAATGTCCTCTTCCGCAACGACGGCGGCGCCTTCACGGATGTCACATCAACGGCCGGCGTAGCGGCGACGGGACCGAGTAAATCGGCATACTTCGAAGATTATGATGCCGACGGCTGGTTGGATCTTTTCGTGGTCTGCCGCTTCGGCAGTAACCAGCTCTTCCGCAACCAGGGCGACGGCACCTTCAGCGACGTCACCGTCAGCGCGGGCGTCTCCGACAACCTCCAAGGTAGAACCATGGCCTGGGCAGATTTTGATAACGATGGCTGGCTGGACATGTTCGTCTGCAACAGCGACGCTCCCGGCAGCAATGAAATACTCTGGCACAATCAGGGCGACGGCACCTTCACGGATGCCGCACTGCAGGCCGGCATCAGCGATCCCTACTATTCCGACGGCCTGGCCATCGGCGATCCCAACGGCGACGGCTTCATGGATCTTTACGTCTCCAACCTCGACGTTATGGATCGTTTGTACATCAATTCGGGTAACGCCAATCACTGGATTAGCATCGAAGCTTCCGGCCGCAATATCACCAACCGCATGGGTGTCGGTACACGCATTACCATCATTAACGGCACGCACCGCCAGATGCGCGAGGTTCAGGCCGGGGGCGGATATCAATCGTCCATGAGTCTGCCGCTCGAATTCGGCCTGGGCAACACCGTTGTGGTGGATTCCGTTGTCATCCGCTGGACCGACGGGCACACGGAGGTTTACACCAACGTGGCCGCCGACCTGCATTATGTCGCCGTGGAAGACAGCGCTCTATTTCCTTTCACGCTGCCCGCCGTGGAGGTCACAGCACTACCCACGGGACCGGTCGCACTTCCCTCTCAGGGAGGCACACTGGAATTCACCGTTGCGGTGACCAACAGTTCGCCATCGCCGCTGGCTTTTGACGTCTGGACCGAAATCCGCCTGCCCAACAACGACAGCTTCGGACCGCTTATCTCGCGGGCACTTAACCTGCCGACGACGACGATTTCGCGAGATTTAACCCAGATAGTGCCGCCGGGAGCTCCCGCGGGAACCTACACCTATTACGCCTACGCCGGCGATGAGGCGGAACAGGCTATCTGGACCATCGACAGCTTCGATTTCACAAAATCCGGCGCGGATGGAGGCTCGATGTCCTGGTGGGCGTCAAGCTGGGATGAGGCGACATATTCGGAAAACGCCACAGCGTTGCCGCAATCGGCAGAGCTGGTATCCCTCTCCCCCAATCCCTTCAACCCGGCCGCCAGCATCACATTCAGCCTCCCCGAAGCGGGCTTCACCCGCCTGACCCTCTTCGATGTCAGCGGCCGTCAAATCCTGATCCTCGTGGACGGCTACCGCCAGGCGGGGCGGCACCAGTTGACTCTGGATGGCAGTAACCTGCCTTCCGGATTGTACCTGCTCCACCTCGAAGCGCCGGGAGTCTCGGCTGCAGCGAAAGCGCTGCTCGTGAAGTAGGCGTAACCGCCACGGTTATCGATACTTTGAAGAAGCCCAGGGTGATCGTATCCTGGGCTTTTCGGTTTATATATTTCGATTGAGTTGACCCTGGCGGGTGGAAGTTGCACCGGCTGCAATAATCCCTACTTCCGCCGCCACCTGGTCCCCTCGGGGGTATCCTGTATGATGATGCCTTCGGCTACGAGCTGATCCCGAATCTCATCCGAACGGGTGAAATCCTTGGTTTTGCGGGCTTGGTTCCGTTCCGCGATCAGCGCCTCGATGTGTTCCGCATCCACCTCGACATGCTCCTCGTACTGGATCACTCCCAGAACGGCATCCCAGCTCAGCAACAGATCGTCAATCCTGCAGGCATCCGCCGGTGTAACCTGGCCGCGATCCAGCAGTCGATTAACCTCTTTTATCAGTGAGAAGACCGCCCCCAGGGCTCCCGAAATATCCAGATCATTACCCAGAGAGGTTTTGAAAGCACTGCGGGCATGCCGAAGAATCTTGTTAACTTCACGGCTGACCTGGTCGCCCGCGGCGCTGTCCGATTTGAGTCCGGCAAGTTTGGTGCGGAATTCATCTATGCGGCCCAGCGCCCCCGCCGCGGCATCGAAGCTGTCGGCACTGCCGGCATCCGGATTGTATACCAAATTCAATGGCTGCCGGTAATGCGCGGACAACAGAAAGTAGCGGATCACGCGGGGTGAAAATCCGGCGGACGTCACGTCTCGGAGTGTATAGAAGTTGTTCAAGGACTTGGACATCTTCTCGCCGTTGATGATCAGGTGCGCATTGTGCAACCAGACATTGACGAATTTGTCCCCATATCCGCATACCGATTGAGCAATCTCATTTTCATGATGAGGAAAGATATTGTCGACTCCCCCGGTATGGATGTCGAAATGCGTCCCCAGGTATTTCGTGGACATCGCCGAACATTCGATGTGCCAGCCGGGCCGCCCTTTGCCAATAGCCGTCTCCCAGAAAACATCCCCGTCTTCGGGAGTCCAGCCTTTCCAGAGAGCGAAATCTCGAACGTCCTCTTTTTCGTACTCATCGGAACCGATTCGTAGTCCAGCTACCAAACTATCGGGTTGAATGTTGGCCAGGCGGCCGTATTCAGGGAAGCTGCTGATGCGAAAATAGATCGATCCATCTGCTTCGTATGTATGGCCCTTTTCGGTCAATTTCTGGATCAACTCCACCATTTCAGGAATATGATCGGTGGCCTCCGGGTAGTGTTCCGCCCGCTCGATTCGCAAGGTATCCAGGTCTTCGAAGAAGGCGTCCGTGTACTGTTTTGTATATTCCCCCAAAGTAATACCTTGCGCCCGGCTCTTGTGGATCGTCTTGTCATCGACGTCCGTGACGTTCATCACCTGGATGAGTGCGTAGCCGAAGAATTTCAAGGTGCGGCGGAGTAGATCCTCGAAGATGAAAGCTCTGCAATTGCCGAGATGTGCGAAGTCGTGGACGGTTGGGCCGCAGGTATAGAGGCGGACCTCATCCGAGTTAATCGGCTGAAAGGCCTCCTTGCGGTGGTTGAGTGTATTGTATAATCTGAGGTATTCCATGTTTGTTATAGCATTCCGGCTGCCTGATCTTAACTCATGTGAGCTTCTGGCCTGTTTATATCAATTCTCACCACCACTCTGACTTGACCTGGTCTTCCCAGGCGCCCCGTTCGTCTTGAAAATGCCGGACTGGACTGCGTTCTGGCGGGTTCCCATAACTTTACAAAACCGGATACCGTAAGAAACGGTCGAAACCAGCAGAAAAGAGAAGGACAGCCAGAGCAAAAATTCGTAGTTCAACCAGGCATACCGGGCTGTCGAAGGTTCTAATTTCACCACGTAGCTGATCAACATCAGGGCCAGCACGAAGGAGGTGCTTTTGCCCCAGATATTGGAGACGGCGATGATCTGCCTGCGGCGGTACAGGTAGATCCCCCCGCCTACGACCATCAATTCCCTCAGGAGAAGCAGCAACAGAAACCAGAGGGGCAGAATGTTCTCGCGCACCGGCAGCGCCAGGATCAGGCAGACG
>JALGZU010000342.1 GCA_025774735.1 candidate division LCP-89 bacterium
CGATAGTGGTGGCAAATCCGGCTTCGCCGGTGTAGCCATGATCGCCTTCTATTCCGATGGTAAAGTCCGGGAAACTGCCGGGTGGATAGAAGTCCGGTTCGACGGTGACGTTAAAGGTGACCCGAGTCTCCGTTCCCGCCGGCATATCACCACAGTATACCACGCCGGAGTTTATGGTGACCTGCGCACTCGCACATGACAAGACAGCTTCGATATTTTCGCCTATATAAGATCCCGCGTTGCCCAGGGTGACAATCAAGTCGGCGGTTTCTCCGGGAGCAAGCGTACTGTCTCCGTTGCCGCCCATGGAATCGTCTATCAGCAGGTCAGAAAAGACGATATCGGGGGAATGGACCACAACACTGAACTCGCTCTCCCAGATGGTTACGCCATCGGAGGTGTTCAACAGAAACACCACGGGTTCGCCGTCTTCTATCTCCGGATCGACTGAAAATTCAAAGGCACGGTCCACGATCAAAGAAGCTCCGGCGGCAATCTCGCCGATCCATGCCGAATCGCGGCTGACGGTCACCAGGGGATTATCGGTTGAAAGAAGAGCGTTGACATTGGCCGCATTCGAGACGCCGTCGTTGGTTACGGTTATGCCCAGTTCCACCGTTTCGTAAAATTCGAGCTGAGCGTTGCCGTTGCCGGTGAGGTCGTCCTGGATGGCATGATCCTCGTAGATCACGTAGGCAGCATTGGGCTGAATGATATCCAAATTGACGATGTAGGGGATCATGTCACCGCCGGAGACGGTAAGTGTCAAGGTCCCGGGAGCGGGAATCGGTGGATCGAAAGTTAGGGTGGCCTGTCCGGAAGCGTTGGTCACAGCCGTAGCATAGACGTCTTGATTCATGCCGCAAACCATAGCTCCCTTGACTGCACCTGAGAGCGAAGTCACCGTTACATTGAAAGAAGATACACCAACCAGTATTTGCGGATTGTGTGATACCAACGGTGGATAGGGATCACCCCCGCGTAGACTAACAGACGGATCACCAAAAATGGTCAGATTGGCGAATTCCCACGGTCCGACGTCGGGGGGAGGATAGTTATCCATCATCAGCATGGAACCGCTGAAAAAGGTCCCTCCCAGGGTCAGCATCGAATCGGCAACCAGCAGATCTACTGCTTCATCCTGCATATCCAGCGGAGGCGCTCCGGTCATCCCTTCTACGCTGCCGTAGAATCCGATTCCTCCTGTAGGTTCACCGGTTGTCTGATGTGTGGCACGCAGGAAAGCTTCACCGAGGCAGGTATATTCGACGAACTGCCCGGTATTGCAGGCGACGCTGTTTACGTGCGGGAGCATGTTGCTGTTGACAAACCGATCAACTTCCGCTGTGGATATCCCCGATGTACCCCAGCCCTCGGGGCCACCATGCCCGGTATAGGATATAATACTTCTGCCTTCATTGATAAAGTCAACAGCCATCTCCATGGTGCACCAGGGATCGTAAGCGCTGTCAACTTGCGTATAGGTATGATCCAGCAGTTTATAGGCGATGTTGGTCTGGTGGGTGTAATCATATTCGCCATAGTGTTCCCCAAAGGGACCTTCGGTGCTGCCAATACCGAATCCTCTGCTGTACCAACTGCCAGCCGGATCTGGATATCTTTCGTAATCGATCGTCCGCTGCACCTGCGTGGCAACCTGCGCCAGGTTTTCAGCGGAGAACCTCCCGACGAATATATCAGGGTAGCTGTCACTGCCTGACAGCTGAGAATAGATGGGATCGGAGTCCAGATTTTCTGAGAATGTTGGAATCTGAGCGCCATCACCGACAAACAGCACATAGCATAAATTATGGCTATAATAATAATTTCGAATGTAGCTTTTTATCTGCTCAGGAGTATTCCCTGCTTCCGAAGCAGGCACCATTTCAGTCGGGATACCACGCTGTCTTTTCCAATCGATAAACTCCGTCATTTCACCCATAAAATCATCATAGCAGATGATCAGCATGTCCCCGGATTCCTCCAAAGCAGGATAATCCAGTGCAGACTGATTAACAAAGCGGCGTTGATAAATCTTCTTGAACTGGGGGTCCAGGTATTCGAGGGGATGAGAGCGTTTGAGGACGTTTTCACCTCCGGAAGAGACTTTTTTCACTTCGACGGTGACGTCCGTATAGATGCGCAGAGTCCGGGTTACCGGATTATATTGGAAAGCGTTCAGTTCGACGATGGCACCGCGGTAATCGCGCAGGATGAAGGGATTGCGAATATGGACAAGTTCAGCCGGGAAGAAGGCGTCTTTAAGATAGGTATCGGAGAAGGTGTAGGGCACCGATTCGGGATCGATAGAGCGGAGGAGATGGCCTTTGGATGGGGCGACGTCGATATCTTCGATTTCAATGTACTCTGATGAGATGATATCATAGCTCATCAGCCCATCATCGGGGATGCGGAGGGCACGGTTGATGCGAGGCAGGCGGGGATTGCCCTTCTCTTCGATCATGCTCTCTTTGGGGAGACTCTGCAGAAGGGTGCAGGATTTGCCGTCGATGTCGATCTGATCGAAACCGTACCGGTTGACGCTGTAGCGCAAAACCGTGCGGTCGCCGTCAGAATCCAGAACACTCACAGACAACGCTTCCGGTGCAGGGGTGACGTCCACCCATTCCACCGCTTCGGCGAAAGGGGAGAACAGGAATAAGTAAACGAGTAAGCAACCAAGCAGTCGAATGGTTTTCATGGCTTGTCCCAGATATATTATCATGCCGCGAAAATGGAAGGTCTATTATATAATATAATAAAAATCACAGGATAAAGCAACAGGTTTAAATCACAATTCAAAAATAATGCGGAAAAAGGGCGACTCACCGAGTCGCCCCTACAGAAATAGCGGGAGAGGAAAAAGGTGTACGCAACAGTGCGTGTCTAGCTTCCCTGGATTCCTGCCACTAAGGGTCCTTACGGACGTCCGCAGGAATGACACTTTGAGATTGCTTCGTCATCCACCGTGCGGTGGATTCCTCGCCCCGAAGGGGCCCCTTCGGGGCAATGACCATATGAAAAGGCGGGGGAAGAACCCCCGCCCTACGTTTTATCAGGTAACAAGCTTTGGGTTATTTCATGAGCACCATCTTGCCGGAAACGGTGAACTGGCCAGCTTCCAAGCGGTAGATGTAGATGCCGGAGGCGAGGTTTCCGGCATCGAAGGTGAATTCGTGGATGCCGGCGTCGCGGTGGTCGTCTGCCAGGGTGGTGACCAGGCGTCCCGCGACGTCGTAGACGGTCAGGTGCACCATGCCGGGTTCGGGCAGGGCGAAGGAGATGGTGGTGGTGGGATTGAAGGGATTGGGGTAGGCGCTGAATAATGCGTATTCATCAGGTATACAGCCCGCTACGCTGATACCCATGATTTCATCAAACGGCTCCCCTGCATTGCCCCAGCCGACGATGCCGCCAACTGTCGTTCCCAGCTTGCCGAACAAGAAGCTATCTTTGGAGGTGTCCTGATTGACGACGGCATAGGCGTTGTAATGGTAGACACCCATCGGAGCGGATGCCGGGACCGTCTGGGTGCGGATGCGCTCAACAGTCTGGCCGGGTTCGATGGTGAGGGT
>JALGZU010000034.1 GCA_025774735.1 candidate division LCP-89 bacterium
TGCCGCGATGCTTAAACTGTCCCGTGTGAAATCTTCGAAATTGTCTTCCACCCGCACCGGCTGGCTGACGGGATTTCCCATCCCATCCAGCGACCGGAAGAGGATGCGGTTCGGTTCCCGCCCTTCGATCCAGGCCGCGCCGACTCCGTTCGAACTGATCACCAGCCGGGGCGGGTCGCAGTTGTAGGTTCCTTCGCGGATGTTCAGGTACTGCACTCCGCCGACGGTCTGCAGATCGTATTCGAAGAGCTGCAGAGCCACGTCCCAGTTCACCGAATCCCGGAAGCTCAGCCAGGTGGTGTAGATCGTCTCCGTGTTCCAGTTAGCTACAGAATACGGGCTGTTCTGCGGCGGGTGGCCGGGGGGTTCGACGTTAACCTGGAAGTCGTCGAGGATAGTATCGGCTGATGGAGGGGAGGGAAAGGAGAAGGCAGAGGCGAAAATAACTAAGGCGGATATAAACGATCTTGCAAACATGTTGTGTCCTCCACAGATATGAGACACGAACCTAACGAAGAATAATCGCGCGTTCGAGGCAGGCGGGAATCCGATAGAGGGAAGGCAAGATCAATAAGGTCGCGGCAGATCCATTCTTCTTATATATTTGACGCTGTTGAAGTAAAAAATGTTTCCAAGTTTCAAAATTCTGTTGATTTTTTGCCTCATCGCCTCCGTTTCCCCAACAGGACCAGGTCGCGTAGAGCTTCTACACTCCGGGCGCGAATCCACTTCTTCTCGAAATCCGTGTCCTGCACGATCTAAGCGATGGCCGCCAGCGCTTGGAGGGTGATGATGCCGTAGATCATGCTTACGTCTGCCGCTCTTCAAGGAGTTGGCGGATCGCCTGCAACTGGGCGAGAATCTGAGTTAAAGTGTCAGGGCTGCCCGGAAAAGGTTCGGCCGGAACCGGTGTCGCTTGTTCTGTTCCGATAAGCCCCTTGATCCGGTTCAGAAGCGCATCCCGCAAAGAGTTGTAATCCGTGACACCTACCAGCATCAGTTCTGCCCGGGAGCCCTGTTGTCCCCCCGCCCCGGCGGTCTGCAGGTGGATCGTGCCGATGTTGAACTGCCTCTGCACCGGTCCCTGAGTCACATCGACGTTCGTGATCTTCCGGTAAGGCACCGTGACGTGGCGGCGCCAGAAAACCCCGAGTTTACCCCTCACTGCGTCCTCGTCGAGGGTGTATTCCAGGGATTTGAAATACGCCGGGATCCACCAAAGCATGAAGAGTATCAACAACAACCAACCTATTGTGCATAAGCCGAACGTCAGCGGATGCACGGTGTAGATTAAGATGACGCACCCGATCAGAACCGGCAAGCCGAACAGGGCCAGCATCAACAGCCAGATGGTCAGTTGGCCTCTCTCCGGCCGGATAACGGTGTTTTCCATGGGATTGCCTCCATAAAGGGATTAAGAAAGTCTGATATGGTTTTCCAAAAATAATCTTTTTAAAGCTCAAAATCAAGCAAAAAAACAGAGGCCGGTGCACCGGCCTCCTATTCTCACCTTGAGTTGAAATCTCGAATTACTTTTCGGCCCAGAGCGCCGCTAAGTGCACGATGGTCTCCGCCGCTTTGCGCAGGCTCGACTTGGCGATCCACTCCTTGCGGGAATGGAAGAGCATGCCTCCGGCAAAGATGTTGGGCGTGGGGTGTCCCATCAACGACAGCTTCGATCCGTCCGTGCCCCCGCGGATGGCTTTTTGTTGAACTTCCAGCCCCGCCATCTCCATGGCTTTCCTGGCCAGTTCCACTGATCCTGGATGCTTCTCCATGACCACCCACATGTTCTCATACTGGTGTTTGAAGTCGATTTCGATCTTCAAACCGGGATAGCGGACATCGAAGTAGTCCTTCAGCCCGCGCAGGTAGTCCATGCGTTTCTCGTTCAACTTGACGTCGAAATCCCGGATGATCATCTTGATCTCCGCGGATTCCTCCGTGCCGGTCAGGTTGGTCACGTGGAAGAATCCCTCGCGCAGCTCGGTATGCTCCGGAGTTTCGTGTTCCGGCATGGCGGCGAGGAACCGCGACGCCACGGTGGCCGCGTTGATCATCTTGTTCTTGGCGAAGCCGGGGTGGACGCTGATCCCCTGGATCTTAATGGTTGCTCCCCAGGCGTCGAAGCACTCGGCTTCCAGCTCGCCCGGTTCGCCGCCGTCCATGGTGTAGCAGTAATTCGGCAGCTTGTCCAGCGTGATCTTGGCCGTACCCATACCGATCTCTTCGTCCGGAGTGAAGCAGATCCGGATTTCACCGTGCTTTAACTCCGGGAACTTCTGGAACGCCGCCAAAGCCGCCATGATCTCGGCGATGCCGGCCTTATCGTCGGCTCCCAGAAGGGTCTGTCCCGACGCCGTGATGATGGTATCTCCGACGAAGTTCTTCAATTCGGGCGAGTCGTCGAGGGTCACTTTCAGTTCCGGATCGTCCGGGAAAGTCAAGGGACCGCCGTCGTAGTTTTCGCGGAAATGCGGAGTGACGTTCTCCCCGGAAACGGCGCCGGAGGTATCGACGTGGGCCAGCAGGCCGATCTGCTCTTTTCCCGCACCGGGACTGGCCGGCAGGGTCGCATATAAGTAACAATGCTCGTCCAGGAGGATATCTTGCAATCCCAGATCTCTGAGTTCGCCTTCCAGCATCCGGGAGAGATCGAACTGACGTTCCGTCGACGGATGCGTTCCCGTAGTATCGTCGGACATGGTGTGAACTTTGACGTAACGCAGGAAACGGGTTGACGTCTCCTCTTCCAGAAACGATATGATTTCGTTTGATAATGACATGGGTCTTTTCCTTTTATCTCACAGGTTTTGTTTCTGCCCCGATTAAAATGCGTCTGCAATATAAAAAATATCCACCAGAGAAGCAAGCTGAATTTGAAGAACCGGTTTAAACCGGCCTCTATGTCAGGATGTTGTGATTTTGCCGGCTGATATCGCCTCGATATCGGGTTACTTGTTCACCCAATCCGCGATCAGCTTCGTTGCTTCGATCATTTTCCCGCACCACAATTCGGTGAAATCTTCCGGCAGCGATTGGTCCAGAGGGATCGTCTCGCTGGCTGTCAACGCCTTGGCGCCGTCGAAGTCCACGTAGGCCAGGCGCGCGGTGAGTTCATCCGCCGGTCGTTCGAATACCGATCCGGGCAGAATGGCTACTCCGGTGTCGTCCAGGAGCCGTTTGCATAAGGTAGCGCTGTCAGCGATACCGCGCGTTGCCAGGTCGACCACGTGGGGTGAAAAATCCAGGAACAGGTAAAATCCCCCCACAGGCGGGTAGACCTGTATTCCCGCTTCAGTGAGTATTTCCGCGCATTGGTTACCCAGCGCCGCAAAAATTCTGCGCGTGTGCCAGAGATACCGCTCAATCTTGACTCCGCCCTTGAAGGCGCGGATTGCCGCGAACTGGATTGGCGCACACACAGACGTATAGGTTTCGCTGGCTACGGCCGCCATGGTTTCCAGGAGCCAGTCCAGGTTGGGCGGAAACGTAAACGTCCCCAGCCTCCAGCCGCCCGCACCGCACCACTTGGAGAGCCCCGAACTGATGATCGTCCCTTCGGGGTAGTAGCGCGCCACAGAGATGTGCTCGCCCTTGTGATGGAGTTGCCCGTAGATCTCATCCGATAGCAGGATCAGCTCGTATTTGCGGGCGACTTCGGCGAGCTCTTTCAGCTCGTCGTCAGTGTAGGAACACCCCACCGGATTGCTCGGGTAGTTCAATACCAGGATGCGGGGCCGGTAGTCATCATGTTCCGCAGCGAGGAGGTTTTCCAGGTTTCCGGCGGTCATTTTCCATTGGTTTTTCGCCTTCGAATGAATCAGGCGCACGTTGCGGCCGATGATCTTTGCCTGGGGGACGTAGGATACCCAGCAGGGGGTAGGCACGATCAGTTCACCATAGTAGACCAGTTGCAGGAGGAAGAGCAGCTCTTTTGATCCGGGTCCAATGATCACGTGGTGCGGGTGAGCTTCGATCCCGTCCCTGCGGCAGTGAAAATCCGCCACCGCGCCGCGCAGTTCCCGGTGCCCTTTGGCGGGCAGATACTCCTTTTCGTGAGCGTGCACCTTCAGGGCTTCGACGACGGTCACAGGCACCGGAAAAGGCGACTGTCCGAGACCCAGACGGTAAACCACGGTGCCTTCGCGCTGTAACTGCTTGCAGCGTTCGTTGATCTCCAGGGTGGCGGACTCCCCCAGCCCGCGCACGTTCAAATTGAGACTGACGTGTTTGTTGATGTTCACCGTTGATCTCCTCTGAATCTGACCGCAGCTCTATCATGCGACAGGATGCGGATTATTTTCCCGCTTAGTGTCCAGTCTGCATGCCCAGTTGATCCATCAGGAACGCCCAGGTCTGTGCGTTCTGCTCTATTTTTTTCGAAAGCGTGGTGCCGCCTCCATGACCCGAAGCCTTTCTCTGTAGCAGCAGGATCGGTTCTCCGTGAGGATCGGCCGACTGCAGTCGCGCCACCATCTTCCGGGCGTGCGCCGGGACCACCCGGGCATCGTTTTCGCTCCCCGTAATCAGCATGGCGGGGTAGGCTGTGCCGTCCACGACGTTGTGGTAGGGAGAATAGGCGTGGATGTACGCGAACTGTTCCGGATCTTCGGAGCTGCCATACTCCTCGGACCAGATGTTCGCCAGCCCGAAGGTGTGGTAATTGACCATGTCCAGAAGCGGGACCAGGCAAAGTACGGCTTTGTACAGGTCCGGCCTTTGCACTGCACTTGCTCCTACCAGTAATCCCCCGTTGCTGCCCCCGCGGATAGCCAGTTTCTCCCGCCGCGTGTAGTCGTTCTCGATGAGCCACTCTGCCGCGCCGATGAAATCGTCGAAGACGTTCTGCTTCCGTTCCAGCATGCCCGCTTCATGCCATTCCCGGCCGTACTCACCGCCGCCACGCAGGTTCGGGAGTGCCACCATGCCTCCGGTTTCCAGCCAGACCACCCAGGAGGTTGAGAAGCGCGGCCTGATGGAAATATTAAAGCCTCCGTAACCATTCAGCAGAGTAGAATTATTTCCATCCCGCTTGAGATCTTTGTGGTGCACCAGGAACATGGAAACGGGCGTGCCGTCCTTTGAATCGTACCACACCTGTTCCGTGGCGTACTGATCGAAGTCGATCTCGACCGGGTAACTCCAGTGCAGGATGAGGCTATCCTGGTCGAAATCGTACTTGAAGATGGTATTGGGGTAAGTGTAACTCTCGAATTCGATCCAGACATCGGGTTTACTCCAGAGCCCCGACAGGCTGACCGTGCCGAGGGTGGGGAACTCGATTTCGCGCAATAAATTCCCTGACAGATCGAAGATTTTCACCTGTGAATAGGCGTTGTGCTGATATATGGCGTAGAGGCGTCCGCCGATGCCGTACAACCGCTCCAGTTTGTCCTTTTCACGTTCCGGAATGAGTTCCCGCCAGTATTTTCTCTGCGGCCGGTTGACGTCCGTGATGTAAACTTTGTACAGCGGCGCTTCGTGGTCCGTCTTGATGAGAATCTTACCATCGATGAAATCCACAGAATACTCGGCCTCGAATCCGGTCGCCAGAGGTATCGGTTTTTTGTAACCGAACGGTTTGAAGAACACCTCGTTGGAATTGAAGAGAGAGCGTTCATAGATCTGGTACCTGCCGTCTTCGCTGACAGAAACGGTGTGCCAGTACTCCTTGATCTCGTCGTGCCAGAATACCTTCTCATCCTCCGAGACTGGGGTGCCGAGCTTGTGGAGATAGGCGGACGGCCAGTAGTATTCTTCGCCTTCAGGAACCTGTCCGGATAGCGGTTTGGCGTAGTAATAAAAGCCTGAATTGTCCGGCAGCCAGGAAGTGACGTACTGTTTCCAGCCCAGCAGCGAATCGGGCAGAATTTCACCCGTCTCCGTGACCATGACGTGATAGATGGGATTCTCATCCCCGCCGTGAGCTATGCCAAAGGCGACATATTTACCGTCACGCGACGGCACCGGGTAGGCCAGGGTCTCCGTCGCTTCCCACTCATTCGGGTCGATCAGGACTTCTCTCGGCGCGTCAGCATTTGCTTGTGTGTTGTACACCCATTTCTCCTGATCCTTCTTCTTGGTATAAACGAAAGTCCGGTCGCCTTCGATCACCGATTTAGGAGGATCCTCACCGTCGTAACGCCGCAGGGTGTTGAACCGTTCGATCAACCACGGCTGCTGCGGCAGACGGTCAATGAGGCGGTGCGTCAACACCTCCTGGGCTGCCGTCCAGGAGATAACTTCCGGATCTTCTGGATTCTCCAGCCAGCGGTAGTTGTCGGTGATTTCTGTGCCGTGATAATTGTCGGTCACCGGAACCTGCTTCGTTTCGGGGTAATCCAACCGGCTGCTGCATCCCAGGAGAATTCCGGCCACCAGAATCAGACAAATTGAACTGCGAGAGATGTTTTTTAGGTTCAACATAGTAGAGCCTTGTGTGAATTTTTTTTGAGGAGCAATTTAGATTCTTATTAACCTCGGCTTTCTAGAAACCTGGCTGCCAAGATGAGACGTCGATTCCGGTTCTCCGGTTTAACTTGTGGATATCTTCTTCAAAGTAAGAATAGATCCGCTGGTATTCTTCCGGTTGCAATTTCTTTGGCAGCTGCGAACGGTCATTGAAGCTCCGGTAGAGATCTGATAATCCTGTTGTCTTTATCCAGGTGATGAGAAATGCAAAACCCCTGTCTTTGCAGGTCTTATAAGCCCAACGTCTTAAAGATTCCATCCACTGCAGGCGCGGATTGATCGTCTTTCCCACGATTTGAGTCGTGTAAGGCGATACAAAATCTTCGCTCACATTTAAGAAACGATATAGATTTCTCTGTACAATGTCCGGAGAAGCCTCGACATCATCGAAGCGAATAATGTGAATCTGTTCGTCCGGGAAGAGCTCCCAGAAATGGCTCAGATTGCGGTAGTACAGCCCGCGGTGTATCAGACCAGGTTCCATCTCGATGGCTTCGGTGAAAGTGGGCAGCTTCAGGCCCTTCTGCAACATCCACTTATAATGTGAGTATGCTCGCTTGACCGGATCTCTCACGACCGCTATTAATTTCATCCGGGGATTAAAAGCGTGAACCCGTCTGGCCGGTTCGGGGCTGTCCAGGAGGTAACTCACCGAATATTCACCGATGGCAGCGGCCCCGCTGCTTCCCCTGAAGTGTCCTAAATACCACTCTTCTCCTCTATCGTATAATCCGGAAAAGTAATCGATTTCCTTGCCATGTGCCATGAAGACCTGTGGATGAGTACGCAGGATTTCGGATAGCCACGTCGAACCGGCTTTCTGAGCGCCGATACCGAGGAAGTTGGGTTTTAACGGTTCCTCTGGAGTCATTGTATAAGCTAAGCTGTAATTTACAAAGCCCGGCTCAACTCTCGAGCCCATAAACCTGTCGTGGGGCGAGATATTCCGGGAATTTGTCGATCAGGGCTTTGCGCACCTCGAAGCAATAATGGCATTCGTCCACGTAACTCTCCTGCTCCAATTTGATACTGTAAGCCTCAGCCAAACGCCAGGGTCCACCCTGGATCAGGGGGCCGGCTATCGCGTGAAATTGGGGCTGGTAGTTCGTAACGAGGTCGCAGAGAGGTTGCTCCCACATGTTGCCGAGGCTGATCCCCTGACAGATGTGTGCATGGCCGAATGAATCGATGTGCACTCGTGATGGTTTTTCGAGTTCTTCATGGGGACAGGTGATGAATTCGCCGACCGGCCGCCGGGGCAGCCCTTCAGCCAGTTTCTCCACAGCCCGTCCCTTGAGCAGCACTCCACCCCCGATGACCGGTTCTCCTTTCGCCAGGTCACCTTCACTCTGCTTTCGAACCGTCGGCTCTTCGATGCAGATCGTCTCCACGGGGATCTTGAGTTTCCTGGCCGCTGCGAAAGCCCGTTGCGATGCATTGTCCTCGTCGCTGCCGTGGAATGCGTCCTCGCTCAGGCTCAAATCGTCGATCCGCAGGTCTTTAAGAGCCTTCAGCCACAATCCGGCGTCCTCTTCGGTCGTTGCCCAGTAGGCATTGCTGACGGTGCCGGCTTTCAAGCCCATCGCCTTCGTCATCCGCACCCCTTCGACCATCAACGGGTAGTAGAGAAACGGTTCGCCACCCTCGAAATAGACCCATTCGATGGTACCGATCTTTTCGATTTCGCCGAATACGGTTCTGATCTGTTCGAGAGTAAAGGTGCCCTCAGAGGAAGGGCTGCAGTAGAGAAAACAGTGGTCGCACTCGTAGGTGCAGGAGTAGCTGAGTAGAAAATGGATGCCGGTGAGCATGGTGGTGTCCGGGATTAATGGACAGGGGGGACGCAGAACGTCCCCCCGTAATGGTCTATTTCATTTGTCTCAGCAGAGCGAACGATTTCCTGGGATTGATGAGCCGCACCGTTCGGTCGCCGGCCTTTTTCTCATCACAACCCTTAATGATCAGCGCACGCACCTGCGCAGGCTTCAGTTCCGGGTGTACCGCCACGAGTTTGGCGGCCAGGTTCGCCACGTTCGGCGAAGCCATCGAGGTGCCGCTGAGTTCGATCTGGTCTCCGCCGGGGACGTAGCTCAGGACCTCGAAGCCGTTGGCGTAGGCGTCCACCTTCCCGAAACTGGTGAAGTCGGTCTCGTCTCCCGCCTGGTCCACTGCTCCGATGGACATCAGGTTGGGCAGATCGTACGCGCTGGGGATGAATTCGGCGAACTCGACATCGTTGTCGGCATTGCCCGCTCCTCCGATGAAGAGGATGTCGGGAGCTCCTTCCAGAGCGGCATAGAGCCCCTTATCGATGATGTCGAATATCTTGCGGGTGAGCTCCTTGCGCTCTTCGACCGTACCGCCAGCGCCGTTGGCTTCCAGCGCGACTTCGATCTCATCGAGAGTGTAACCCCAGCTCATGTTGACCACCCGCACCCCGTGCTGCTTGAAATATTCTGCCGTCTCCACCATCATGCGGGAAGCACGCTTGGCCCATTCCACAGTCGGTTCCATGGGGATCATGCGGTGATCGAAGGAGAGACGGGCGGCTAAAATCCTGGCGTAGGGATTGCCGCGCGCTGTGATCCCGGCGACGTGGGTGCCGTGGCAATGGTTGCCGTATTTGCCGATATCCTCGATAAACGGTTTGACCTCGGACGGATCGAGGGTGGACATCTTCTTCTTCAGAGCCGTCGCTTCCTCGCTGTCGATGTTGGAAGTAAGATCGGTGAAGCCTTTGATCATCCCCTGCAGCCGGGGGCGGTCCGCGATGTCGCCGATGGGGTAGAGCAGGTCGAGAGTCTTGTTGGCGTAGATGTCGTAGGCAATGCCGTGCACGTCGTCCACGTAGCCGTTACCGTCGTCATCCAGGCCGTTGCCGGGGATCTCCTTCTCGTTGATGAAGGCTACCTTCCTGAAAACCTCCATGTCCACACCGGCGTCCCAGATGCCCACCATGACAGGTTTGGCCTTCTGAGTCTCATCCAGCGTCACCTCGCGCTCTTCCCAGATGTCCGGTTTGACCACCTTGTGAGCGTCCAGATATGCGCTCAACACCTCCACGACCGTATTCTTGTGTGGCAAGTACATGTTGAAGATGTAGTAAAAGCTGACCAGGGACATGGCGTTGTCCTTGTCCACTTCGCCCTTGTTCTTATCGATGATGGGTTGGATCTGCTCGTTGATGATGCCGATAAACAGGTTCTTGGAGAAGATCTCGGCGCGCCCTTTCGTGGATTCCAGATCCGATCCCACCACATCATAGGGGAGAGGCGTCACCAGCGCAGTGTACTCGCGTTTAAAGGCTGCTTGCATATCCTCATTTCCCGATTGAGCAGCTTTGATGTACGCCCGGGCGAAGAGGCCTGTGGTCAGCCTGGCGGCCTCTTTGTCTTCCAGTTCCCGGCGCATTTCGAGATACTTCAGGTAATCGTCGAAGCGCTTGCCCACCAGCGCAATCATACCCAGGTTGGCGTAATACTCCTTGAGCGTGGTTTTATCCTCGATGTCGTACTTCTCGAGGTCCTTCTCGAGGTCGCCTTGGATCTTCTTGGCCAGTTTTTTCACCGCCTTCTCATTCTCTACCAGCTCCACCGCCTTCATGGTGATCTTGTAGGCGTGGGGTGGAATGTCATCCGCCTTCTCGATCTTGATCTTTTCGGCGTGGACGGCTGGCGATCCGATCAGCAGAACGCCGAGGGAAAGCAGCACCATCAGGGCAATGCCAAAAGTGACGTGACTCAGTTTCATTTTTACCTCCAATGTAGTTTGGCGCAGTCCGGCTGCCCTCTCCGGTACTTCGCGCGTTTATTGTAACTGTTTATTAAGACCTCAACAGAGTTGAATATGTTTCAAGCGAACCGCTATTCGAGAAAAATTATCTCGAATAAAAGGCCTCAGGCGTCCCAGCCTGATCCTTACTCTTGATGTCATTCCCGCGAAAGCGGGAATCTAGAGTTTATCCTCACCCGAACAAATTCAACTATCTGACTTTCAGCGAAAAGTCTCTAAAGAGACTGATAGGTGCCCGTTATCCCGGCTTATCCGGGATCTAACGGGCGGATGTATCATTCTGGCCGCTTGAGGCTCAGACGGCTTCCTGTTTTTCTCCCTGCTCCCGACTTGAAAACCAGCAGATGATGTACAGCACTCCCGGAGCGGCGATCCCGTCGATGAAGGGGACGAAATCGGGATTTCCGTGCACGAGCTGCATGGTGATGTGAAAGAAGATGATGCTGACGAGAGCGATGATGCCACCCAAACCTTCCCACTTGTACGCCAGGAACAGTCCCACCATAACGCCGAAGGGGAAGAAGAATAGACTGATCCATTCGCCCGCGCTGGGCGTCCCTTCGCTCTTGCCGAACAGGTGCCCCAGCACCATAAACAGCAGAAACAGCCCCCCCAGACCGCCCCAGATCCTCGCAATCCAGCGGATTACGGTAATCGTCCCGCTTTTCCAGGTCGAATCGTTCACGGTGTTCTCGCCTCCTGGCTAGTTAGGCTTCCCTCATTGCGTCAGGTCATACCCTTAAGGGCATGACCTGACTGAACGGGAAACCTGTTCTTCAGATTTCAGAACGGCCGGAAGAAATAACTGTGGAAATGAGAAACTTCATCCGGTTTTGTAAACAGGATTGCGCCCGGTATCCCAGATGCCTTGGAAAAATTCGGGTCTATTGCCTTTGCTTCTTCTTGGAGCGCATCAGCGGCTTCATTGTCACCCAGGCGGAATTTAAGCATGGCTGAGAATCCATGGGAATAAGCCTTCAGCGGCGCAATCGGCTCAGTCGCAAGGTATTTTTGGATCAATTCTTCCGCTAAGGGGAAAACGATATCCTTTTTCACGGTATCTTGCATGCCGGTCATGGTATGATATCTGGCCAGATCCAAGAGCAGCAGTTTTCTTCCCGGATCCGCTCTCATGGCTTCTTCGAGGTATTTCGTCCCCTGTTCTGAGTTTTCCTGGTAAAGGTATGCTTTCCCGAGTTGTTCGAGGGCATCGGCATTGCCCGGATTTTCTTCCACAACTCCCTGCCAGAATGCTACCCTGTCAGCATCTTCCGGTAACCGTAATTCTCTCGCTTTGGCTCCAAAAACGACATCTACCTCCTCAAGCTGGTGTGCATAAACCTCAGCTTGAGTCGAATCACCGCCCATCTCCTCGGGAAGCCCTAGTACCTCAACCAGGTAAAGCTTGGCTTCAACATAATCAGGTTTGAGTTTCAGAACAGCTTCATAGGCAGAGACTGCATCTCCAACTTTCTCCTTTGCGTCCGGCTGACCCATCATGAGAGCAGCGTAGGCTCTGGTAAAGCTGATAGATCCTCTGTAGAAAGAATAGATAACATTTCCAGGATCATTATTGACAGCTGCCTCTGTGTTTTGTTGTATATCCTCCAAGCTGCCGAATAGTACACGGGGATTTCCCAGTCCAATATGGTGTTTTGTCCGTGCGAGTTCATACCAGGCAGCAGCATTTGTGGAATCGGCCGCTAAAACCTGTTCCAGTATTACTTTTGCCGAATCGGCGTTGCCATTAATTCTTAATTCATAGGCTTGCTGTACTGGACTGGACATTTTTTGGCCGGTGCAAGACCAAAACAGCAGGGATAGACACAGACCCGCAATACCTATCGCCAGGACAAACAGATGCTCTTTCAGATTGCTTTGAATTTTCCTCACAATTGCCTCCTCAGGTTATTGATTGCCTCGCTGGGCTACCCGGTTTAACTGCCCGGCTAGGATTTAATGTCATTCCCGCGAATGTAGGCGGGTGGCCGGGAAAGCTCGATGTCCCGGGCAAACCGCCATAATTCCTCACCCCCGACCGGCGTACGTAACCAGCCAGTAGATAATCACGGCTGCCAATAGCAGTAACAACACCAGCCTGCGGCGCAGACTGGCCACCACCCGCTCGCGGTCTTCATCTAAATAATAGCGCCCACCTTCCACTTCGACCAGCACGCCCCGCAGCTGCTGCGCCTGCACAATCAGGCTCCCATGGAGTTTCAGCTCCTCCGGCGTTTTGGCGGTCTCCGGCGAAGTGGCTCCCGCCTCGGCGAAGGCCCGGATGACGCGTCTCCGCCTCTTTGATATGATGGCGGCCATGATCCCGCCCGTTCCTCCGGCTGTAGCGCCCATACGTGATCTCCAAAGTTGAATCTATACGCCCCTTATTATTATGTCGGGTCCTGCCCTTTAGGGTGTGACACCTTGAGGGCAAGCCTGCCGCGATGGTTTAACGAAGCTTGCGATGCCGGGGGAAGCACCCCCGCCCTACAGGTATTTATATTTATGTCACTACGATTCCACAGAAACGACCACATTCCCCTTTTTGTGTCCCTCTTCGACATACCTGTGAGCCTCGGCAATCTGCTCCAACGAGTAACATCTGTCTATGACAGATTTTATTTTTCCCGCCTCAATAAGCTCCCGGAGAAAATTTAAATCTTTAACTTTCTCACCCGATGACCTCAAACCAGCAGCTGCCATTCTTGCCTTTTTGCTGCCGATTTTTGAAGTCCATAATACTTGAAGAAGGATTGCCAGCGTAGGGACAGTTGTGAGATAAATTCCCCTTTGCTTAAGCGAATCCCTGCAACGTGAAAATGAACTTTTGCCCACGGCATCGAAAACAATATCATAAATCTCGCCGTTCTGTGTGAAATCCTCTTTAGTGTAATCGATCACACTATCGGCGCCGAGGGATTTCACCATTTCTAAATTCGCGGTACTGCATACCCCGGTGACTTTCGTCCCGAAATACCTGGCAAGCTGTACGGCGAAAGTACCTACCGATCCAGAAGCGCCGTTGATAAGGACGTCTTGTCCTCTCTGAATATTTCCCTTATCTCGAAGGAAAGGCAATGCTGTTAATGCTCCGTCAACGACGGCCGCGGCTTCACCATAGGTCATATTGGCCGGTTTTATCGCTACTGCCCCTTCTTCAGGCAGACACTTGTACTCTGCATGAGCACCCAAACCGTTACCGGTAGCAGCATAAACCTGGTCACCTTTCTTGAATAATTTCACGTCTTTACCTACAGCCTCAACTTCTCCTGCAAGCACATCGCCCGGTATGGCATTTTTGGGTTTCAGCAGACCGGTGAAAAATCTCGAAATAAACGGTTCTCCCTTCCGAAATACCGGATCTGTGGCGTTTACTGCTGCCGCATGTATTCTTAT